>JAHEBH010000005.1 GCA_024642335.1 Erythrobacter sp. | reverse complement strand
AGGACGAGCGGTTGGCGCAGGCCATGTCCAGCTCCACCTATCTCGACGCCACGCGCGCCGTGCTGCAGGAACACGGCGCGCTGTGGTTCAACGACGAAAGCTATGTGGTGACGCGCAACAGCTAGACGGCGGAAAGTGCCTCGATCACGCGCGCGAGTTTGCCGCGCACTTCCTGCGCCGCCAGTTTGAGGGCGGCATTGTCGATCGCCTGCATTGATGCGACGGGATCAATGGCGGCCACTTCGATCAGACCGTCGCCCGCTCCCTTAACCACTACGTTGCAGGGCAACATCGTGCCGACCTTGTCTTCGATCTTCAGCGCCTCGTGCGCCAGCGTGGGGTTGCAGGCACCCAGGATGGTATAGGGCATGAAATCAACGCCGATCTTCTCCTTCAGGGTCGTCTTCACGTCGATCCGGGTAAGGACACCGAATCCTTCCTCTTTCAATGCAGCTTCGGTCCGCGCGACGGCTTCATCGAAGGGAAGGGCAAGTTTGGTCGCGATGTAGTAGGTCATGGGTTTCTCCGTGGCAGGCGATTCTGCAAATCCGGCTGATGCTTGCTGACTGGTGGGGAAAGTACAAGCCTACCTCCTGTGCTGTTGCCTTGGGCGGTGTTAGGGCGACTGTGATATGACCACCATCAACGAAGATGATTCCGATCCGTTCGACGCCATTGTCGATGCGCCTTTCGACAGCGCATTGTCCGAACGCTATCTGGTATATGCCCTGTCTACGATCACCGCGCGTTCGCTGCCCGATCTGCGCGACGGGTTGAAGCCGGTCCACCGCCGCATCCTGTGGGGCATGCGGCAGTTGCGCCTCTCGCCGGACAGCACTTTCAAGAAATCCTCCCGCGTCGTGGGTGACGTGATGGGCAAGTTTCATCCGCATGGCGATGCCGCGCTCTACGATGCGATGGTGCGCCTCGCCCAGCCGTTCGCCATGCGTTACCCGCTGGTCGAAGGGCAGGGCAATTTCGGCAATATCGACGGCGATAATGCCGCCGCCGCCCGCTACACGGAATGCCGCCTGACCCGCACCGCCATGTTGCTGATGGAAGGGCTGGACGAGGGCACGGTCGACTTCGTACCGACCTACAACAATGAGGAAGAAGAGCCGACGATCTTCCCCGGCATCTTCCCCAACCTGCTCGCCAATGGTGCCAGCGGCATCGCGGTGGGCATGGCCACCAGCGTTCCCAGTCACAATGTCGCAGAAATCATCGATGCGGCGGAACTGGTGCTGTTCAACAAGGACGTCACCCATGACGAGCTGATGGGCGTGTTCAGGGGGCCGGACTTTGCCACCGGGGGCATTATCGTCGACAGCGCCGATGCCATTTCGCAGGCCTATGAGACGGGGCGCGGCGGCTTCCGTGTGCGCGGACGTTTCCATGCGGCTGAAGCCGATAACGAGGCTGACCGGAATGCCGGTATCGAACGCCAGAAGGGTGGCGGCTACCAGCTGGTCATCTCCGAAATCCCCTACCAGGTGGCCAAGGGTAAATTGATCGAACAGATCGCGCAGGCGATCAGCGACAAGAAACTGCCGATCCTCGAGGACGTGCGTGACGAGAGCGACGAGAATATCCGCATCGTCCTGGTCCCGCGCAGCCGCAATGTCGATCCGGAGCTGCTGAAGGAATCGCTCTACAAGCTGACTGACCTGGAAACGCGCTACAGCCTCAATCTCAACGTTCTCGATGCCACACGCACGCCGATGGTGATGGGTCTGAAGGAAGTGCTGTTGCACTGGCTGACCAGCCAGATCGACATCCTCCAGCGTCGCACGCAGCACCGTCTGGACAGGATCGACGCGCGGCTGGAACTGGTTGAAGGCTATATCATCGCCTTCCTCAACCTCGACCGCGTGATCGAGATCATCCGCACCGAGGATGAACCCAAGCCCGTAATGATGGCGGAATTCGGCCTCACCGACCGGCAGGCAGAGGCGATCCTCAACATGCGGCTGCGGTCCCTGCGCAAGCTGGAGGAAATGGAGCTGCGGCAGGAGAAGACAGACCTGCTGGCCGAGCAGGACGAACTGCAGAAACTGCTCGAAAGTCCGGCCCGCCAGCGCACGCGCCTGAAGCGCGATCTGGCCGCCCTGCGCAAGGAATATGGCGAGGATACCGCCCTCGGCGCGCGCCGCACCGCGATCGAGGAAGCCGCGCCCACGGTGGAATTCAGCATGGATGCCATGATCGAGAAGGAGCCGGTTACGGTGATCCTCTCGAAAAAGGGCTGGGTCCGCGCGGCCAAGGGCCATGTCGACCTGGGCGCGGATGGCTGCGGCGATTTCAAGTACAAGGAAGGTGACGAGGCGGCATTCGCTGTTCATTGCCAGACCACCGACAAAATCCTGCTCGCGGCTGATGACGGGCGCTTCTTCACGCTGGGGGCGGACAAGCTTCCCAGCGCGCGCAGCTTTGGCGAGCCGGTGCGTAACACGCTCGATATGGAGGCGAGTTCGCAAATCGTGGCGATGGTGGTGCATGCCAAGGACAGGCAGCTCCTCCTCGCCTCCAGCATCGGCAAGGGCTTCGTGGCGGTAACCGATGAACTGCTCGCCGAAACGCGCAAGGGCAGGCAGGTGGTGAACCTCAAGGGCGATGCCAAATTGGTCGCTGTGCAGACCATCGCACCCGAGCATGACCATGTCGCCGTGGTGGGCGAGAACCGCAAGCTGGTGGTGTTCGCGCTCGACGAGATGCCGGTCATGTCGCGCGGGCAAGGCGTGACGCTGCAGCGTTATCGCGATGGCGGATTGTCCGATGCCACCACGCTCAAGCTGGCAGATGGCCTGAGCTGGGCGATGGGCGGCGAGACGGGCCGCACGCGGACCGAGCCCGAAATCCACATGTGGAAGGTCGCCCGCGGTGCCGCAGGCCGCATGCCGCCGCAGGGTTTTCCGAAGGATAACAAGTTTTAGAGAAGTAGATATCCTCCCTGTCGCGGAGCGATGGGGAGGTGGCACGTTGTGCAGCAGCGTGACGGAGGGGCATTGATGCGCTGACGGGGCCCCTCCACCACGACGCTGTCGCGTCGCGGTCCCCCTCCCCATTGCAGGCAACAGGGAGGATCATTGGGCTGATCAAAAGAAAAAGAGGCTAGCGGATCGCTCCGCCGGCCCCTCTTGGTGATCCTGAATAATCGCTTGGCTTAGCCGCCGTTGACGGCTGCCATGATGGCGTCGAGTTCGGCCAGCGCCATGAGGTTGCCATTGGGGCCGATCGCGAAGAAATTGCGCGGCAGCGTGATGAGGGTTTCGTCCGCGGCCTTGACCACGACATTCTCGCCGATGAACTCGTCCACAACGCCCAGCGGCTGTGCGTCGCTGGTGATGACCGGAGCGCCAACAACCAGAGCAGCAGCCAGCGCAGCGGCGGCTTCAGCTTCGGCGGCAGCCTGGGCCGCTGCAGCTTCGGCAGCGGCAGCTTCCTGCGCGGCAAGCTGCTGGCTCATCAGATCGTTGAGCTGGGCCTTGGTCAGGTTGATCGTCGGGCCAGCCTCGCTGGTGCCGAAGGCGTCGGCGGGCAGCGGTGCCTGATGCATGCCGGTATCGACCACGACCGTGGTCCCGTCATTGGAAATAACGGTGCCGATCGGGGCGTCATCATTGCCCATCACGGTGGCGCCGACATCCTGCGCCTGTGCAGCGACAGGTGCGATAGCCAAGACAGCAGCGGCGGCGAGATAATTTGTGAACTTCATCTAATCCTCGTCCCTTCTCAGGTTTTCGTTTCGTGCGGTTGCCGATTCCCGGCCCGCGAAACGCGAGGCGACCCGATCGACCAGAATGGAATGTGAACACAAAGCGGTTCGTCTGCGGCGTTCACCGCCAATCCTGAGGGAGGCAACCACCTAAGGGACGAACCGTGCCTCAGACTCCATGAACCGAGCCTGAGGCACATGATACCGTAGCGTCAGAAACCGAATTTACGGATTAGCGCGCTGCCGCCGCGCGGTTTGGGCGGCCGTTGCGCGGATTGCCATTCGGTCGACCACCTGAGCCACCGCGCGGCTTGGAAGAGTTGCCGCGGGCATGCACTTGCGCATCGGGATGCGGCCTCGGCTTGCGGTTCTTGCCGCGTTGGCGGCGGTTGGAATTGCCGCCACGGCCCTCGCGCTGTTCGTCCGACTTTTCCGCGCCCGCCAGGTGACGGCTTGGCGTGGGCAGGCGTTCTGCCAGAGCGACGAAATCCTTGGGCAGGGGGAAGCTGCCCGGCTCCACGCCCGTGAGGCGCTGGATATCGCGCAGATAGGTTCGCTCGTCCGGCGCGCAGAAGCTGATCGCCAGGCCGGAGAGGCCCGCACGCGCGGTGCGCCCGATGCGGTGGACATATTGTTCCGGCACATTGGGCAGTTCGAAATTGAACACGGCTGAAACGCCCGGCACGTCGATCCCGCGCGCGGCGATATCGGTCGCCACCAGCACCGGGATGCGTCCGGCGCGGAAACCGTCGAGCGCGCGGGTGCGCTGGGCCTGCGACTTGTTGCCGTGGATCGCAGCAGCCTCGACGCCCGCAGCCACCAGATGGCGCACGACCTTGTCCGCACCGTGCTTGGTACGGGTAAAGACGAGGCAGCTTTCGATCTCGCCAGACGCAAGGCCCTTTTGCAGGGTCAGCGTCAGCAGCGCCTGCTTTTCACGCTGGCCGACGAAGGTGACGAACTGGTCGACACGCTCGGCGGTGGTCGCCTGCGGGGCAACCTCCACCTTCACCGGATCGGTGATGAACTGGCTACCCAGCTTGGCGATTTCGGCAGGCATGGTGGCGGAGAAGAACAGGCTCTGCCGTTCCTTTGGCAACATGCGGGCAATGCGGGTCAGCGGCTTGATGAAGCCGAGGTCCATCATCTGGTCGGCTTCGTCGAGCACGAAGATCTCGACATGGTCGAGCTTCAGCGCCTTCTGCTCGACCAGGTCGATCAACCGGCCGGGCGTGGCGACCATGATATCGGTGCCGCGTGCGAGATCGGCGATTTGCTTGCCTACCGGCACGCCGCCGAACACACATTGGACGGAGAGGTCGAGGAAGCGGGCATAGCCGCGCATGTTGTCGGCAATCTGCGCCGCCAGTTCGCGCGTGGGTGAAAGCACCAGCATGCGGCAGGCGCGGTTGATGCGGCCGGTCGGGTTCTGCGCCAGGCGGTGAAGCGAGGGCAGGGCGAAGGCGGCGGTCTTGCCGGTGCCGGTCTGGGCGATACCCAGCAGGTCGCGCCCGTTCAGCAGGGCAGGAATGGCCTGGCGCTGGATCGGCGTGGGGTCATCATAACCCTTCGCATCGAGAGCGCGCAGGATAGGCTCGGCAAGGCCGAGCTCGGAAAAATAGGACATGTATATCTCTTTCATCACGTCATTCGCCGCGGACGGAGTCCGGGCGTGAATTGGGGCCTTTTCGGCGACCCAAGCGTGACACGGGAAGCTTTGGCAGGTTTGACTGTAACCCGGCGCCGGTCCTTGCCCTTGTTGGAAATGGGTAGGCTCACGCTCGCAACCGGTAACGCGACGAATTCGCGCCAGTCGAGGCGGCATATAATGGTGTTTCTCGTATAAGCAAGATAATTACGTTGTCAGACGCGAGTCTTCGTTAACGACCTGTAATGTTCACGATTTGGCGGAAGCACAGTGGGCGATATCGGAGCGAGCCCTGTTTTGGTAAGCGAAGCGGATGATATCAGTCAGGCCGAACATCATCGCTTATGGCAGTATTGCCATCATCGTCTTGGCCATCCTCGTCGGCCCGTTCTTCTCGCCACCAGAATTTTCCTGGGTGCAGCATTCGACATCCGAACAGGCCGGGCAGCACATGCCGGGCGCATGGATCATGCGGGTCGGATTTTTCGCTTACGGTTCGGGGGCCATGATCGCCGCGCTCTGCGATTGGCGCAATCGAACATGGGTACGCGGTGCTCTCGTCATCTTCGGAGCAGGCCTGATTGCCACCGGCATATGGTCGAACGCTTCTATCCTTCCAGAGGTTGTTTCCGACATGGATGAGGACCGCTTGCATTCGATCGCATCTGGAGTTGTTGGAACCGCTTTTGCTGCAGCCTGTGCCGCGCGGCTTTTTGCGCCCCGTGGCGACAGGCGCGACTGGCTGTCATGGCTCGGACTGGTGGTGGCCGTGGTTATTCCGCTGGCCATGACCGAGCTTCCCGAGTTCAGGGGGCTGCTGCAGCGCATCATGTTTGCGCTGAGTTTTGTCTTCGTGGGCCGCGAGTTTGCGCGGCAGCCTGCCTAGCCCAACTCCTGCGCCAGCAATTCCTCCACCCGCGCCCTGTCAGGAAAGCCCTCTTCCACCCAACGGCGTTCGACCGCTTGCAGGATGCGCGCGACTTCGGGGCCGGCGCCGACGCCGCGCTGGACGATCTCGCCGCCTTTGAGGGGGAGGGTGGGTATGTCCCAGCCGATGATCGGAGCGGGATCTTGGCCCGTGATCAGCAGGCGGTCGCGCGCGCAGGTCAGGCCGACATTGTAGGCGAGGGCGCGCGGATTGGCGGCATCGCTATCCTGCCGGGCTGCGCAGCAGGAGAGATATTTGCGCTGGTCCTTCGACAGCTTGAGGCGTGCGGCGACTTTCTCAGCCAGTTCCGGATTGGCCGGAAGCAGGGCGGAAAGGCGGCGCATTCCGTAGGGTGCAATGCTCGCGGCGCTGGCTCCTTCCGCGTCGATAAGGCCGGAAAGGCACGCCTGTTCCCCGTCGCCGCAGGATTCGGGCAGGACGACCTGCAATATGCCCAGTTCGCACATGCGCGCCACCGTGGCGCGCGGATCGGGCAGGGACAGCAGGCTCAGCAATTCCATCGCCACCCGTTCGCGGCTGATGCCTTTCAGCGTTTCGGCCAGCTCGCGGCAGGCCTCTTCCGATTCTGCATCCACCACATCACCAAAGCGCGCATGGAAGCGGAAGTAGCGCAGGATGCGCAAATGATCTTCGCGGATGCGCTGGCTTGCATCGCCGATAAAGCGCACGATGCGGTCCTTGAGGTCCAGCTCGCCGCCGAAATAGTCGAATATCTCCAGCGTCTGCGGATCGACATAGAGCGCGTTGATGGTGAAATCGCGCCGGGCCGCATCGTCCTGCCATTCCTCGGCATAGGCCACTGTGGCGCGGCGGCCATCGGTCGAGACGTCATGCCTGAGCGTGGTGATCTCGACATTGCCGCCCGGGCGCAGCGCGGTGACGGTGCCGTGATCGATGCCGGTGGGTACGGTGCGAATACCGGCTGCCTGGCACAGTTCGACCACCTTCTCCGGATGGTGCGTGGTGGCGGCATCGACATCGGCAACATCGACCCCCAGCAGCGTGTCGCGCACCGCGCCGCCCACCCAGCGGATGGTGCCGGGACCGAGCGCGGAGACCAGCTCGGCGAGGTCGGCGCGCTGTGTCCAATCTGCCTTGGGCAGTGTGCTCATTTCACCAGGTCCTGCCATGCAATACGGTGCGACAAATTGCTCAATATGCCTGCGGTAATGCCCCAGATGCGGTGGCCTTGCCAGTTGATCTCCACATAGGGTCGCTCGATGCCGCGGAACAGGCCGACCTTCTGCTCGTGATTGGCGGGGTCGAGCACGAAGCGCAGCGGCGCCTCGAACCAGTCGTCGACCTCGCGCGGATCAGGCTGGATAGGCAGGTCTGCCGGGATCACGCCGAGAACCGGGGTAAGATCATAGCCGGAGCCGGTGGAAAAGCCCGCAGCCTCGCCCACCACGCGCACGGTATGGGGGGCGATGGAGAGCTCCTCCTTTGCCTCGCGCAGGGCCGCCTCCACCGGTGTCTCGCCAACCTCCAGCTTGCCGCCGGGAAAGGCGACCTGCCCGGGATGGCTTGGCATGGTCTGCGGCCGACAGGTGAGGATAACGCCGGGTTCGGCGCGCTCTGTCACGGCGATCAGCACCGCCGCTGCCCGCCGCGTTTCGGGAATGAAGCGGGAATCGTCGTGCAGGCCCCTGGTGCCGACATGCGCTGTTTGGGCGAACAGCATGCTGACACGGTCGAACAGAACGCTCATCGGGGCACCAGCGGGAACGCCTTGCCGAGACTTGTGACGGCAGGAACGCCATCCACCTCCTCGGCCAGATTGACCAGTTGCAGCCAGGTGGAACGGTTGATCCGCGCCGCGCATCCGTGCCGAACGGCCAGGTAGATAGCTGGCGTCTCGGCATCGCCTTCGGCACGCAAGGGATGATCGGGGCCTGCCAGGACAAGTTCGTCCGTGTTGAGGCGAAAGGCCAGGGCATCGCCCTTGCGCTGCACATCGACGGCAACAAAGGCGGCATCCTCGACCGCGATCGGCTGGCGGCATTGCGGGGTCAACAGCACATGGTTGCCGTTGTCCTCCCGCTTGAGCAGCGTCGAGAAGGCGCGCACCATCGCGGGGCGTGCAATGGGGCGTCCTTCATGGAACCATGTGCCATCGGCGGCGATGCGCATCCTGCTGTCGATTTCCTCTGCCGGGTTCCACTGCTCCAGCGGCGGCAATCGGCGCTTTTGCAGCGCGTCTGCGATGTCGAGCAGGGACATCTCGGCAAGCTGGGGCGGCGCGTCATAGGGCATGACGCATCAGATGGCAGCTTGGATCAGTTCTTCCAAGGGCCGAGCATGCCCTCGCGGGGCAAAACGGCAGGGTTTTTCGCGTGGACGAGCAATCGCGCCGGATCGAAGGGGCCGGGCAGCGTCCATCCCCCGGTATGCTCGGCAGTGAAGCCGAAACGCCCGTAATAGGGCGCATCACCGATCATGACCTGCGGCAGCGGTGCCTGCGGGTCCATTGCGGCGGCCTGTGCCGTCAGCAGTGCCTTGCCGAAGCCTTCGCCCTGCCGTTCGGGCAATATGGCGACGGGGCCGATCATCAGCATGGGATGCGGGCGGCCTTGCGGGTCGGTGAGCGCAACGGGCCATGCCTGGATGGTGCCGACGAGCATGTCGTCCTCATCGAGCGCCGCAAAACTGAGCGCGGGGAGGTATTCCATGCCTTCGCGCACCTTGTAGGCCGTGCGCGACTGGCGCCCTGGCCCGAAGGCGCGATCGAGCAATTGTTCGACCATGTCGGGATCGACGCCCGACAGCGGAATCAGCGATGCGGAATGCTCGGTCATGGAGGCGCGCCGATAAGGTCCGGCGCGCCTCCATGCAATTGTTTAGTGCATCCTCGCGAAAGCGGGGATCTTGCTCGGTCCGGCGCGACCTTGAAGAGGTCCCCGCCTGCGCGGGGACTCACTGGTTACTCGGCAGCAGCGGGCGTCAGGCGCAGCAGGCGGCCGTTGGGCGTGTCCTCGACCACCCACAGCGAACCGTCGGCAGCTTCGGCAATGTCCCGCAGGCGCTGGGGGAAGGCATAGCGCGCTTCCTCCGTCGCAGTGCCGGTTGCCGCATCGGTATCTACCCGCACGATGTTCGTGGTGCCGAGAGCGGCAATCAGCGCCTGCCCTTTCCAGTCCGGGAACATGTCGCCGCGATAGAAGATCATGTCGCCCGGTGCGATCACCGGCGTCCAGAAGATGGCAGGCTTGGTGAAACCGTCATCCTCGCTGTGATCGGGGATGTCGCTGCCATCGTAATTGATGCCGTTGGAGCGGACGGGCCAGCCATAATTGGCGCCGGGCTCGATCTTGTTGATTTCGTCGCCCCCGCGCGGGCCGTGTTCGAGATCCCACAGCTGGCCGTCCGGATCGAATTGCAGGCCCAGCAGGTTGCGATGGCCATAGGACCAGATCTGGTCACTCGGGCTGCCCTGGTCCGCAAAGGGGTTGCCCGCTGCGGGCGAGCCGTCGAGGTTGAGACGCACGACCTTGCCGAGATTGTTCGAAGTGTCCTGCGCCGGATCGCCCTGCATGCGATCGCCGCTGGAGATGAACAGGTGCTGCCCATCAGGAGCAAAGGCGAACTTGTGGCTGAAATGGCCGAAGCTTTCGATCGCCGGTTCCTGTTGCCAGATCTGCGTCAGATCGCTGACGGCGCAGGCTTCCTCGTTGCAGGAAAACGTGCCTCTGCCCGCAACCGCGCGCCGGGCACTGCCTTCGTCCGCCTTGGCCCATGACAGGTAGATAATGCCACTGGTCGCATAGTCGGGCGCAAAGGCTACGTCACCCAAACCGCCCTGACCGCCATAGGCAACGTCGGGCATACCAAAGATTTCCCGCACCGTGCCGGTGGCGGGCTGGAAGTATTTCGCCGTTCCGCCCTTTTCGGTGATGATGAGATTGCCCGTGCCCGGCTCCACCGCCACGGCCCAACCTTCCTTGAGGTCAAGATAGGCCTGCGCAGTGAAAGGCGAGCCTGCATCCAATTCAACCGGCGTGCCAGCAACAGGATCGGGAACGGCACTATCCCCCGCTGCGGTAGCATCGCAGCTTGCGAGGGCGATGGTGGCAGGGAATAGTGTGGCTGCAAGGAACAGGTTACGCATGCTCTCAGGTACTCCATCTCGCGATTTTGCGGCCCGGCATGCATCATCGCCCCTTGTTGCCGGGGTGGATGAAGCGGGTCGCGGGCCCTTGGCGGGTCCGGTTGTGGCGGCTGCGGTGCTCCTGTGCAAGTCTCCTCCTGCAGGGCTGGGCGATTCCAAGAAACTGACCGCGAAGACCAGGGCGCGGCTGGAAGGAGAAATCCACGCCAGCTGCGCCTTCGGCATCGGCGTGGTCGGCGTGGAGGAAATCGACCGGATCAATATCTTTGCCGCCACCATGCTGGCGATGACGCGTGCGGTGGAGCTTCTGTGCGAGGCTGTGGGGGTCGATGTGGCCGAAACGCTGATCGACGGCAACCTCACGCCCGATGGCCGCCATCCCGACTGGCGCTGGCCGGCACGGGCGATTGTTGGTGGCGATGGCAAGGAGCCGGCAATCGGCGCGGCCTCTATCCTTGCCAAGGAATATCGCGACCGCCTGATGGTGAAAGCGGCACGGACATATTCGCATTACGGGTGGGAACGGAACAAGGGCTATGGCTCGAAGGAGCACATGGAGGCCCTGCGAACGCACGGTCCCACGCCCTTGCACCGCCGCAGCTTTGCGCCGGTGGCGCAGTTGGAGATGGAGCTTTAGCTGAATGCCTTGGCCTTCAGTTCGTCGATATAGGCGCGGGCGAATTTCTCGAGCACTTCGGGATCGGATGGCAGCCCGCCCTGTTCATCGGAAGCGGCACCCAGCTCGTCCCTGCTGTTCACGCGCGGCAGGGGGCCATCGGGAACAGGGACGCCGAGGAAATCGCACAGCGGCTCCCAGCCCTGTTTCGGGTGGAAGACCAGCAGCCGTTCGGGCGGCAGGCTGTCGATGATCTCCTGGTTTCGCCTCTCGAACCAGTCGAGCATGAAGGCGCGGTCATCCAGCCGGTTGTCGAAATGGTCGAAGGCCACGCCTTTCAGCAGCGCGCCGAAGGGGCCGTCCTTGGTCTGGGCGTTCAAGCGGTCGGAAAAAATCGTCTCGGTGACGGAATCGTACCAGCTTTCCGCGCTGCGTGTGGTCAGCAGCACCTTGGCTTCGGGGTAGTAGTCGGCCAGTTCGCGCCAATAGGTGCAGGCGGGATAGTCGGTGGTGGACTGGAAGCCGTCGAAGATCGTGGCCCAATCGGGCTTGCCGGCAATGACATCGAGCCACAGCGGAACGTTACGCCGCGCGCCGGCGAGCACTTCGGACATATGATAGCATGGACCGAACCCCAGATGCTCCAGCGCGAACTTCATCGTGAATGTCGCCGTGCGGCCAAGTCCCGCGCCGATTACCTTCAATGCCATTGTGTTCCCCCTGTTGTGCGGGTGGGAGTGTGGCCGAGAACGCCGGTGCGAGCAACGGGAATTGAGGTTTGGGATCCGCCGATCGCGGCGCAAATTGCGAACTGGATTTACCTGGGCGCTATGGACTGATGCTCTTGCGCGTAAAGCCGGAAGGTTGCCGATCACGGAAGGCTTTCAGGATGGCTTTCTGTGCAGGACGCTCAAGCGAATTATAGAGCGTATTCGACACGGCAAGAATGACAATCCAGCAGGCCGCCAATGCCAGCAAGGCGGTAAGCCTGGAATCCGAAATTGCGGGCCCCAGTATGCTCTTGGCAACGAAATAGGTCGGAGCATGCACCAGGTAGATGGCGTAACTGCGATCACCGAGCCATGTGAACGCCCTTGCAGCCAGTATTCGCGTTCGCAGCGCCAGAAGAACCGCCGCGGGCCAGGCGATCAGCACTGTCGCAATCAGTCCGTTGCCTGCCGGCGGGAGTACGAACGGCACCAGCAATCCAGCTACAAGAACCCAGCTCGGTATCTTCGAGCAGAGATCATGCGACCGGCACAGCGTGACGCCAATGAAGAACCCCGCCAGGCCGCGTCCTATCAGGGCCTCCCAAACGCCGAACATCGCAATCGATGCGATCCCCAGTGTTATCGCCGCGAAGGTTGTGATCCAGAGCCAGCGCCCTCCAAGAAGCGCGGCCAATACGAAGAGCAGGTAGCAAATCGCCTCCACCGAGAGGGACCAGGCAGGCCCATTCAGCACTTCAGTCGGGTTATCGATAAAGACGTGTGCGAAGACGGCAGACAAGGCGATGTTTTCAGCCGTCGTGGAGGGCATCTCTCGCAAGACCAGGACGGCGAAGGCCAGGGTGGCAACATGCAGTGGCCACAAGCGCGCAATGCGGGCGACCATGAATCCGCGCACGGTTACATCCGGCCGTAACTTCGATCCTTCAAGGTAGCAGTGGGCAAAGACAAATCCCGACAGGACGAAGAACAGGTCAACCAGCGCCCAGCCATAATCCTGGAACCACGCCAGGCCCGGGACGCCGGCAAAAGGATCAGAGTTCGCGCCGTACAGGATGCGGGCATGAAAGATCAGTCCGACGATCACAGCCGCGATACCGCGCAGGCCGTCAAGCGTTGAAAGTCGACCACTCGCCCCCTTCAAGCCATGCGGTATTGTGCCGGTATCTGTCATACTGCCTCACTTGAGCCGTTGGCCGATGGTGGACGATAGGGACGTTGCATCTAGCAAGAGTAAACTTGGCCATTTTTTCCGCCCTGTGCCCAAAGGCGGACATTCCCTCCCAAGCGAGTCTTCGCGGCCACACCCCATCATATCGAGTCTGCAAAGAGTCATGGGACTCAATATCTTGTGCCGGACTCTTTTCGTTCCGCGTTAACCATATTCGGCTAAAGTGCCCGCACGGCAGAATTGCTGCTTGACCTTGGCCTGAGCAGGACTCACCCTGTGGATAACTCAGGGGGCATAGTGTTTATGGGTGAATTGACGAAACTGCGCGCGACGCCTGTCGCCCCGAAGAAGGCTGCGTCCAAGCGCGCTCCTGCGGTCCGCAAGGAGGACCTGCCGCTGGGCCGTATCCTGGCGGGCGACTGCGTGGAGGAAATGCGCAAGCTGCCCGACAATTGCGTCGATCTCGTCTTCGCCGATCCGCCCTACAACCTGCAGCTGGGCGGCGATCTCAACCGCCCCGATGGCAGCCATGTCGATGCCGTGACCGATCACTGGGACCAGTTCGACAGCTTCAAGATCTATGACGATTTCACCCGCGACTGGTTGACCGAGGCGCGCCGCGTGCTCAAGCCCGATGGCGCTCTGTGGGTGATCGGCAGTTACCACAACATCTACCGCGTCGGCGCGATCCTGCAGGACCTCGGCTTCTGGATCCTCAACGACATCGTCTGGCGCAAGACCAACCCCATGCCCAATTTCCGCGGCACGCGCTTTACCAATGCGCATGAGACGCTGCTCTGGGCAAGCATGGGCGAAAAGGCGAAATACCAGTTCAACTATCGCGCCATGAAGACGCTTAATGACGAGCTGCAGATGCGCAGCGACTGGACCTTCCCGATCTGCTCGGGCGGGGAACGGTTGAAGGACGATTCCGGCCACAAGGCGCATCCCACGCAAAAGCCCGAAGCACTGCTCTATCGCCTGCTGCTGGCGACGACCGAGGCGGGTGACGTGGTGCTCGATCCCTTCTTTGGCACCGGCACCACCGGCGCTGTGGCCAAGCGCCTGGGGCGCGAATGGATCGGCTGCGAGCGTGAAAGCGCCTACCGGGAAGTGGCTACAAGGCGCATCGCCAAGGAACTGCCGCTCGATGAAAGCGCGCTGCAGACCATGCAGAACAAGCGCTCCGCCCCGCGCGTTGCCTTCGGCTCGGTGGTGGAAGCGGGCCTGCTCGGGCCCGGTACCGAAATCTTCGACAAGCAGCGCCGCTGGAAAGCGACCGTGCGCGCCGATGGTTCGATCGAGATTGGCAAACTCTCCGGCTCGATCCACGGCGTGGGCAAGGACTTGCAGGATGCGCCCAGCTGCAATGGCTGGACCTTCTGGCATTACGAGGTCGATGGAGATGTCAAACCCATCGATGCCGCGCGCCAGCTCTATTTGCTTGCCGCAGAGGATTAGCTTCCTTCCGGCCTAAGCTCAGGTCAGCACGAAATACATCACCGCCAGCCCGCCCATGATTACGATCGCCAGCCAGTTGTGCGCGCGTGCGATCATTGATGGGCGCGCCTCCTCCGGCATATCGCAGCGCGTCACCACCAGGTGATTGAGCAGGGCGACGCCCGGCGCGATCACGAAGCTCGCCGATGTCACGAAATCGAGAAAGCCCGTCAGGTCCGAAAGCAGGGTGAAGATCGTCACGAAAGCGATGGCCAGGAACAGCAGGCAGGCAACGGAATATTCCGAGCGCGAGTAGGACACATCCTCACGGCCCGTCATGATCGCATAGGACGCAGCGTAGGTGCGCGCATAGGCGTCGATGCCGGCGATCACCGTGGTCAGCATGACGGAAAGCGCTGCAATCCCCGCCAGAACCGCTGCGCCCGGACCCAATGCCTCCTCGTAAAGACCGATCAACTGCCCTGCAAAACCCGGTGCGTCCGCGAGCGGGGCAATCCCCTGGGTATGCATCACGCCCGCGCCCATGATGCAGAAGCACACGGCCATGACGGTGGTGAGGACATAGGGCCAGAAGAAGGACTTGCGGCTCTGCTCGAGCGTGGCCTTCTCGCTGTCAGGCAAGGATTGATCCGCCTCGACCTTCCACAGCGAAAGCGGGACAGCGACATCCATCGGATTGGGCATGAAGCCCGCGAGCGCGACGATGAAGAGCAGGGCAGTGACTTCACCGGTCCAGCTGAAATCGCCCAAGGTGGACCACTCCACGCGCGGCAGGACCATGAGCGTGGTCAGTACGGTGGACACCACAAGGAAGGCCAGCAGCACCGCGTTGACCTTGTCGAGCAGCTTGTAACCACCGATCAGCAGCAGGATGGTCGCGATCCCGAGGATCACGGCAGCCAGCATGGGCACCGGCAAGAGCGGACCGATGACAACGGTCACGATCCCCGCTGTCGCCGCGCCCAGCGCGGCCCAGATGATCGGCACCAATGGCGCCAGCGCGACGAGGAACAGTAACAGCGCCCATAGCCCAAGCTCGCGATAGCCGGTGAGCAGCGAGCGCCCGCGGGACTGCGCAAAGTCGATACCGAAACGATAGGCCGGATATTTGAGCACATTGGCGAGCACGATCACGCCGATCAACGCCGCACCGAAAATGGCCCCCGCACGTGTCGATTGCACCAGATGCGATGTGCCAATGGCCGCCCCGCTGAAGATCAGACCCGGCCCCGCAAGCCGCCGCAACATTGCAAGTGCCATCTGTCCCCCCAAGCGATTCATGACAGCCAAGGTGTCCCTAGGCCGGACGGACAAGCTATGTGGGTTTCGCCGAAACGTCGAACAGATTTGTGCAGCGACCAGTTTGTTCCACGGGTGTTGATGCAGTATTGGGCCCATGCGCCATCCACCCGTTTCCTACACGCCTTCCCATCTCTATCGGGGAAGGGATGAAAGCACCCATTTCCCTTTCTGCCACCTCCGCATATGCACCTCTGCGCGGTCGGGGTTTTCTTCTTTTGGACCGTGTTAAATGTGTAAACTTTGTTCAGCTGTTCGCGCACGGAGATGAATGAATGAGCGACTCAATCTACATCCAGCCGATCTCCCTGGTCACGGGCCCGCAGGCGGTGGAGGGCGATGCAGTGCGGCTGGGCGGCAGCATGGCCTATGCGCATGGTTTTGCCGTGATCACGCGGCGCGATGGCGTGGTGGCGGAGCGTACCATTTGCGGTGCGCGCGAAATGGCGGGAGTGCTGGGGCAGCTGCCTGCCGATCTGGCACAGGATGCCGAGGAACAGTGGGCCAATCTCGGAAAGGTTCATGCGCCGATCCGGTGCGGCGATCGCACGATCCGGCTCGACCAGCCGCAGGTCATGGGCATCCTCAATGTCACACCGGACAGTTTCTCCGATGGCGGACAGTTCATGGACGATCCCGATGCCATGCGAGCGCAGGCTTCTGCCATGCATGAGGCCGGCGCGGCGATCATTGATATCGGCGGCGAGAGCACGCGGCCGGGGGCAGCGGCTGTATGGGAAGGGGACGAGCTCAAGCGGGTGATCCCGGCCATTGAATATTGCACGGGCATGGGTGCGGCGGTGAGCATCGACACGCGTCGGCCCGGCGTGATGGAGGCGGCGCTGGATGCGGGTGCGCACATCATCAATGACGTGTCTGCCCTGCGCCACGATCCGCGCAGTTTGGAATTTGCTGCTTCAACCGGCAAGCCGGTGGTCCTGATGCATGCTCCCGGGCCGAGCAATGCCGAGGCCGAGGACCTGCATGCCAATGGCGATTATACCGCCGTGGCCTTCGAGGTGTTCGACTGGCTGAAGGAAGTGCGTGACCGGGCGATAGCGGGCGGTGTTGCGCGGCCGAACATCATCCTCGATCCGGGCATCGGCTTCGGCAAGGCGCTGGCAGACAATCTCGCGCTGCTCAACGCGCTGCCTCTGTTCCATGCGCTGGGCCAGCCGCTGCTGCTGGGGGCAAGCCGCAAACGCATGATCGGCGCGCTGTCTAACGAGGCTGCCGCGCACCAGCGCCTGGGCGGCTCCATCGCGCTGGCGGTGCGCGGCATGGACGCGGGCTATCACCTGCTGCGCGTGCATGATGTGGTCGAGACTGTGCAGGCTCGCAATGTCTGGCGAGGCCTGCGTGATGCGGCGCTAACGGATTTCAGCGGGTTGAAAATTTGACAATCCGTCAAGTTTGTTATCGCTACCACTCGGAGATGCGTGGGATTGCAATACAGATTGTAAAGCGTGCCGCACCTTCGTGTGATCGAATATCGGAATTTTCGGTATCACGGATGCAAAGGAGATATTTTCAACCCTGTGGCTGGCAATTATGAGGGGTCATAGAGGTGAGGTTATGATTGTAAGTTATCGCTACCATTTTGGACGGTGACGACTCGCGAATCGTGCCATGAAGTTCGCTTCGCATATGTGAAATTTGTGGCCGCAGGGCCGGAAATAGGAGCTGCTGACAGGTGTTTTGGCATGAAAATGATCTATAATGATGGTAATTCCATGCCCTAACAGAGATTGAAAATTACACCATATATAGACTTTTCAATATAAAACATCTGCACTGTGTAATGATATGTCAAATTCATCGATTTTTCGACCATTTCGGAAAGTTTGGTCCAGAATGGTTACGACAGTAAATATTGCAATTTTGGCCAGCCAGGGCTAGCAATATGGCTACACGAAGTTGTCCTGAGCTCCGAAAAAAACAGGGTGGGCGAGGGGCGCGAAGAAAGATGAATCGTGTGAGATAAAAAAGAACATAGCATGTCGGTTGGGTCGCACATTCCAGCCGGACAAAATACCGGAGTGGAAATCACATGGAAAGCAATTGGGGCGAAAAAGTGCCCGTACCCTGCATCGCGGGGGCGTCGGGCGGATTTCAAGCAATTTCCGGAGAGCTTCTTGCAATCTCCCGACGGCTGGCAGAGGTGACCGCCGCGGTAACGCAGAACCTCGAACGAACCGGCGGGCGGTATGGCAAGTCGCCCTATCCCGAAAACATCTGCAGTTTTCTTGAAGCCTCGCTCCGCGCAGAACGGATGCGGGGTTTTCTGTTGGAGGCTGACGACCCGACCGACCCGAGCTGGTCGATCCTGATCCAGCTGATGTTGGCGCGGATCGAGGGCCGTGTGCTCACGGCGGAGGAACTGGGGATCGAGAACGACCGCGGCCATTTCTGGTTGCGCACGCTGACCACGCGGGGCCTGGTCGAAAGGGTCCATCCCTGCGCCGGTCACCACCAGATTGGCTACCAGGTGACCCAGGCGGCGGTCAACGTCTTCAGCTCGGCCTGCCAGAACGGCAATTGTGACACCGAGATGGTGAAGGACGGTCTGGCCAAGGTCGCCTGAGGCGCCTCAGCCAACGCAGCGTCGGTGGTGATTTAGCTTGGGGTTGCTCAGGCCGCATTCTCGATGCCGAGATCGCCCAGCTTGCGGTAGAGCGTCGAGCGCCCAATGCCGAGCCTGCGGGCAACTTCGGTCATCCGGCCGCGATAATGGCCGATCGCAAGGCGGATCACGTCGGCTTCGATGTCCTCGAGCGAACGCAGATTGCCGTCGCTCTCGTAGATCTGCACACCGGCGCTTTCCATCATCGGCTGGCCCGCGTCAGCCATGTCGCCGATGATATTGGACAGCTGCGGGAAGTCATGCGCGGTCAGCGCGTCGCCATCGCAGAACACCGCCGCGCGGAACAGCACGGCCTGCAACTGGCGGACATTGCCCGGCCAGTCGAACGCAGCGAGCAGTTTGACCGCGTCATCGGTGATCCCCAGCTGGCGAAGGCCCGGCTGGTCACCGATGCGGTGGAGGAAGTGGCGCGTCAGTGCGGAGATATCGCTGTGGCGCTCGCGCAAGGGCGGCAGGGTTACGGTCGTCCTGGCCAGAAGCTCGAGCAGTTCCTTGCGGAAGTGCCCGGTCGCCACAAGATCCGCCAGCGGAAGGTTGCTGGCGCCAATGAAACGTAGATCCACCTTGAAGCTGTGCCGCGCGCCAATCGGGCGGCAGCGCTTGTTCTCGATCGCTTCGATCAGGCGGTCCTGCAACTCGACGGAGAGGCGATCCACCTCGTCGAGCACCAGCGTGCCGCCATCACAGTTCTGGATCGCGCCCACCTGTTGCTCGAATGCGCCCGGGAACGAACCCTTCTCGTGGCCGAACAGCACCGATTCCAGCGAACTTGCCGGTACGCCGGCGATATTGACGATCTTGAACGGAGCCTTGGTACGCGGCGAGGCGGCATAGATCGCGCGCACGAGCATTTCCTTGCCGGTGCCGCTTTCGCCTTCGATCAGAAGGTTGCCATGCCCGCGTGCTGCCTTGGCCGCCTTGGCCAGCGCGTCGCGGAACTTGGGAGCGGTGCCGACCATCGCGTCGAAATCGAGCGTGGCAGGCATCTTCTCGGTCAGCGGGATCAGCTCGTCACGCGGCGCTTCGCGCGTCGTCGCATTGCGCAGCGCCTGCATCAATTGTTCGGGGGCGACGGGCTTGACCAGATAATCGGTAGCGCCCGCGCGCATGGCTTCCACAGCCAGCAGGGGCGATGTGCTCGCCGTCAGCATCAACACGGGCAGGGCGGGGCGGCGTTCCTTGAATTCAGCAATCAGCTCGCAGGCCTGGTCGCCCGGAACCCACTGGTCCAGGACGATGGCGGACAATTGCATGCCCTGCCGCGTGCCGAGCGTGGCAATGGCCTTTTCCGCATCGTCCACGACCAGCGTGCGCCAGCCTTCGCGTGCGGCAAGCGCAGTGATCAACCGGCTCTGCGCAGGTTCATCGTCGATCAGCATCAACAGGCGTTCTTCAGCGTCTGCCATGATCCCTAGTTCCAAATCGCCGCCGACACTCCGGCACGAAGCTTTGCGATAGCAGGCGTGGGTAAAGAGGCGATTAAGGCAACACTTGAGCCATGACGTGAGGAAGGATAGATGGTTGCTCGATTATCCAAGGATTCTGGAAGGACAGGGCGTAAAATGGCCAATTCGCAAGACATTACGGCAAACAAGAGGACTTATGGCGGATTCCTAACCCTGCTGAAATGGACGATTCCGGTCACCGCGCTGCTTGTCCTGATCGTTATTGCCCTCATCAGCTGAGGCTGGGGACATGGGGGGACTTAGGATTGCGGTCCTGAAAGAAAGGGCCGCAGGGGAAACGCGCGTTGCCGCGACACCTGAAACCGTCAAGAAATTCATCGGCCTCGGCGCCAGCTTCGCGGTGGAGGAGGGCGCCGGTTCGGGCGCTTCCATCAGCGATGGTGACTATGCCGCTGCCGGTGCGGATGTTTTGTCTGCCGACAAGGTCGTGGCGGGGGCTGATATCGTGCTGGGCGTCCAGGCTCCCGACGTTGCCGATCTTGCGGGCGCGAAGCCGGGAGCATGGGTGGCCGCGACCTTCGATCCATTCCGCGAAAGCGACCGGATCAAGGCCTATGCCAAGGCAGGGCTTGAAGCGCTGTCGATGGAATTCATGCCGCGTATCACCCGCGCACAAAGCATGGACGTGCTTTCCAGCCAGTCCAACCTCGCCGGTTACAAGGCTGTTTTGGCCGCGGCGGACCAGTATGGCCGGGCTTTCCCGATGATGATGACGGCGGCAGGCACGGTGTCTGCAGCCAAGGCCTTTGTCATGGGCGTTGGCGTTGCCGGGCTTCAGGCGATCGCCACGGCCAGGCGCTTGGGCGCGCAAGTCTCCGCCACCGATGTGCGTTCGGCGACGAAGGAACAGATCCAGTCGCTGGGAGCCAAGCCGATCTTCGTCGAGAGTGTTGCGGGAATCGAGGGCGAAGGTTCGGGCGGCTATGCCACCGAGATGAGCGAGGAATACCAGAAGGCGCAGGCGGAACTGGTCAGCGCGCATATCGCCAAGCAGGATATCGTCATCACCACCGCGCTGATCCCGGGCAGGGATGCGCCGCGCCTGATCACCGACGCGCAGATCGCCACCATGCGGCCTGGCAGTGTGATCTTTGACCTCGCAGTGGCGCAGGGCGGCAACGTCGAGGGCAGCGTGGCCGATGAGGTCGTGGTAAAGCACGGCGTTTCCATCATGGGTTATTCCAACACGCCTGCGCACCTTGCGGCAGACGCCAGCGCGCTGTTCAGTCGCAACCTGTTCAATTTCCTGTCCGCCTTCTGGGACAAGGAAACGGGCAAGGTCGAACTGGACGAGGAAATCGGTGATGCCGTGCGCCTGACGAGGGGCGGCGAAGTGGTCAATGAAAGGCTGAAATGATGAAGAAGAGTGTTCTTGGATTGGCGCTGGCAGGCGCTGCTTTCGTGACCACCGGCGCGCAGGCGCAGGCGCCGGAATATGCCGCCCAGCCCAGGATCGAGCTCAACCATTTCCTGATGGCGCTTTCGGTCGAAGATATCGAGGCTGTGACGGCCTTCTATGTCGATGTACTCGATTTCGAAGTTGTGAAGGACGCGCCTCTCGGGCCGGCAATGCATTTCCGCTGGCTCAGGAATGGAACGCAAGGCCTCGAGCTTGTCCAGGTGGCCGATTCACAGCCCGGCCCCGAACGCGGACCGCCGCCGGCGCATCTCGCCGTACGCGGCCCCGGCCAGCTGATGATGGAAGTCGCCGATATCGAGGCGACCAAGGAAATCCTTCTGTCCAAGGGCGTGACCCCTGCGGTGGACATCACCGACCTTACCGCCATGCTCGGCATCAAGGTGATGTTCGTTGTCGATCCTGAGGGCAACAACATCGAAATCGTCCAGGTGACGGGCGAGTAGAATATGGACTTCATTTCAATCCTGTCGATCTTCGTTCTGGCCTGCTTCGTCGGCTATTACGTTGTCTGGTCGGTCACACCGGCGCTGCACACGCCGTTGATGGCGGTGACCAATGCGATTTCCTCGGTGATTATAGTGGGCGCGCTGATCGCTTCGGCTGAGGCGGGGAGCGCCACGGCCAAGTTGCTGGGGCTCGCCGGTGTGGTGCTGGCGAGCGTCAATATCTTCGGCGGCTTTGCCGTGACCGAGCGCATGTTGGCCATGTACAAGAAGAAGGAGAAGAAGTGATGTTCTCCTTCCTGGCGGCAGGCGCGGAAGGCGCCGGTGTGAACCCGTGGGTGGCGCTCGCTTACCTCGTTGCGGGCGTGCTGTTCATTCTCGCGCTGCGCGGACTTTCGCATCCGACCACCAGCCTTGCGGGCAATCGCTATGGCATGGCCGGCATGCTGATCGCGGTGGTGACGACGCTCATCACCCATGACATCGCCAATATCGTGGAGATCGGCATAGCCATCTTCCTGGGTGGCATCGTCGGGTTCACAATTGCCCGCCGCATCGCGATGACGGCGATGCCGGAACTGGTGGCTGCGTTCCACTCACTGGTCGGCCTTGCCGCCGTGCTGGTGGGCTGGGCAGCCTATCTCAATCCGGGCGCATTCGGCATTCTTGATGCTGCTGGCGACATTTCCCCGGTCAGCCGCGTGGAGATGGGCCTTGGTATCGCCATTGGTGCGATCACTTTTTCTGGATCTGTCATCGCCTTCGCCAAGCTCTCGGGGAAGTTGAGCGGTTCGCCGATCCTTCTACCGGGGCGTCATGTCATCAACCTGGGCACTTTGGTTGCCATATTGGTTCTGACCGGCCTGTTCGCCACTGCTGCAGCGTCAGGAACGATGCCGCTGATCGTGGCGCTGACGGTTGCTGCCTTTGCCATCGGCTTCCTGCTGATTATACCGATCGGCGGGGCGGATATGCCCGTGGTGGTCTCCATGCTGAACTCCTATTCGGGCTGGGCCGCGGCGGCGATGGGCTTCACGCTCGGCAATACAGCGATGATCATCACCGGCGCGCTGGTCGGCTCTTCGGGCGCGATCCTCTCCTACATCATGTGCCGGGCGATGAACCGCAGCTTCATCAGCGTGATTGCGGGAGGCTTCGGTGCCGATGCGTCTGCGGGTGGCGGGGAAGCGCGTGAGGCGCGACCCTACAAGCAGGGCAGCGCGGAAGATGCTGCCTTCATGCTCAAGCAGGCCGAAAACGTCATTATCATCCCGGGTTACGGCATGGCAGTGGCGCAGGCGCAGCATGCACTTCGCGAAATGTGCGACCTGCTGGAAGAGCAAGGCGTGAATGTGAAATTCGCCATCCACCCGGTGGCGGGTCGCATGCCCGGCCATATGAACGTGCTGCTGGCCGAAGCCTCGGTCGATTACGACAAGGTGTTCGAGCTGGAGGATATCAATAGCGAATTCGCGCAGTGCGATGTCGCCTTCATCATCGGTGCCAACGACGTGGTGAACCCGGCCGCCAAGACCGACAAATCATCGCCCATCTACGGCATGCCGGTGTTCGACGTGGACAAGGCCAAGCAGGTCTTCTTCATCAAGCGCAGCATGGGCGGCGTGGGCTATGCCGGCGTCGACAACGATGTATTCTACATGGATCAGACGATGATGCTGCTCGCCGATGCCAAGAAGATGGTCGAGGAAATCAACAAGTCGCTGGGCCATTGATGAGGGGCGGTGCGTGCGCGCCTTGCAAGGTTCACCAACTGTTCGCCTTGTCACGCGTGGCCGGGCCATCTAGCTGACTGACCCATGCCACGCAGCCCACTCGCCGCCGACCCTGCCCTTTCCCGTGGGCGAGAGTTCGACCAGTCGGGCGGAGGCACGCGCGGGCCGCGCAGCGCATTCCAGCGCGATCGCGACCGAATTATCCATTCGGTTGCCTTCCGCCGTCTTGCTGGCAAGGCGCAGGTCTTTGTCGCTCCCGATGGCGATCACTACCGCGTCCGCCTGACACACAGCCTGGAAGTGGCGCAGATCGGGCGGGTGATCGCACGATCGCTGGGTCTGGACGAGGATCTGACCGAAGCGATCTGCCTTGCGCATGATATCGGCCATCCGCCCTTCGGCCATTCGGGAGAGGAGGCGCTCAACAATGCGCTGCGGGCCTATGGTGGCTGGGACCATAACGAACATTGCCTGCGTGCGCTGATGCGGGTCGAGCGGACCTATTGCGATATCCGCGGCCTGAACCTCAGCTGGGAAGTGCTGGAGGGGCTGGCCAAGCATAACGGTCCGGTTTCCGAGCCAGGGTGGGCCTTGAAGGAACTGGACCAGGCCTTCAAGATGGACCTAGGCCGCTGGCCCTCGCTCGAAGCGCAGGTTGCGGCGCTGGCAGACGACATCGCTTACGACAATCATGACATCGATGACGGGCTGCGCGCGGGCTTTCTCCGGATCGACGACCTGCTGTCGCTCGATTTCATGGAAGAGCAATGGGATGCGGTCCGTGCGCGCCACCCCGAAGCGCCGCAAGCATTGCAATTGCGGGAGCTTGTGCGCGACCAGATCGGCGTGATGGTGAACGACCTGATCGAAACGACGAAGGACAATATGGCCGGCCTCACCAAGCCCGATCAGGTACGCGGAGCGGGGTGCGCGATCGCCGCCTTCTCCCCCGTTTGGGCTGCGCGAGAGAGGCGGCTCAAGGCGTTCCTTTACGAGCGGCTCTATTACCACCCGGAACAGAAGAACACTGCCACGGTGGCGCACAAGGTGATCGCCAAGCTTTATGCGGCATTCGACCAGGAACCCGCGCTGATGAATGGCGGCTGGCATGACAGCCTGCCCGGCGGCGCAACCGAAAGGGCGCGGCATATAGCGGATTTCATTGCTGGCATGACCGACCGGTATGCCATCGATTGCTATGCCCGCATCTTCGGGAATGTGCCGGAGGGGCTGTCCAATGTCTGAGCCCCTTCGCGTGCTCCTGTTGGGGGCGACTGGCCTCGTGGGCCAGAGCATTCTGGCACAGGCTGTCGGGCGCACGGATTTCCGCCTCCTCGCGCTGTCCCGGCGCGAGGTGCCCATGCCAAAGGGCGCGCGGATGGAGGTATTGCTGGCGCCGACGGAGAGCTGGGACCAGGCGATACAGACCATCGCGCCCGACCGCGTGATCTGTGCATTGGGCACGACCATACGCAAGATGGACGGGGACGAGGCGAAATTCGCCGCCGTCGACCGCGATCTTGTCGTCACGGCGGCAAAGGCGTGCAAGGCTGCTGGCGCCTCCGGGCTGGTGGTGATTTCCTCCGTCGGGGCCGATCGCTATTCGAAGAACCTCTATCTGCGCACCAAGGGCGAGATGGAGTTCGAAGTCGCGAAATGCGGGATGCGGCAGGTGGATTTCCTGCGACCGGGCTTGCTGCGGGGAAAGCGGCAGGACGACCCACGCGGGTTGGAGGCGCTCGGCAAGATGGTGGCCCCGCTTGCCGACCTCTTCATGACGGGCGAGCGCCGCAAGTACCGCTCGATCAAGGCGGAGCAGGTTGCACGCGCGGCCCTTCAATTCGCTTTGATCAGTGCTCCGGGCAAGTTCGTCCATCACCATGACGAGATATTGCGGCAGGAAGGCCGCTGGCATCGCCGCTGATCCTTGGCAGCGCAACCGCCGCACGATAGGCAGCGGAGAGGGAGGATAGCGGATGACACGATGGATCGCGCAAGCGACCAATCTCTTTGCCTTGTGGACCGTTCTGGGCGTGGCCTGGGCCTGGATTGCACCGGAGCATTTCACATGGGTCACGCAGACACAGATTGCGGGGCAAGGGCTCATCAGCGTGATGCTGGGCGTGATCATGCTGGGCATGGGGCTGACGCTTACCGTGGAGGATTTCCGCCGCGTGCTGGCCATGCCGAAGGGGATTGCTGCGGGCGTTGCCCTGCAATTCACCATAATGCCGCTGGCCGGGATCAGCTTTGCCTTGCTGTTCGGGCTGGAAGAAGGTTTGGCGGTGGGCCTGGTGCTGGTTGCCTGCTGTCCCGGAGGAACCGCTTCCAATGTGGTGACCTATCTGGCGCGGGCCAATCTGGCGCTTTCGGTTGCCATGACCATGTGTTCCACCTTGATCGCGATTGTGTTGACGCCGCTCCTGACCGACTGGCTGGGCGGCGTTTTCATCGAGATCGACCGCTGGAGCCTGTTCCGGTCGATGGTTGCCATCGTGCTGGTGCCCGTGGTGGCAGGCGTTGCGCTGAACGCGCTGTTTCCGCGTGTCACCAGGCGCCTGGCGGTAATTTCCCCGATGATATCGGTGATCGCCATCGTGCTTATCGTCGGCGGGATCATAGGGAATTCCAGGGAGCTGATCGAGGCCCATTTCGGTCTCCTGTTGCTGGCCATCTTCCTGCTGCATGCGACGGGCTTTGCGCTCGGTTACGCGCTGCCGCATCTGATGCGTTTCGAAAAAAGGGAATGCCGGACGTTCAGCATAGAGGTTGGCATGCAGAATAGCGGACTTGGCGCGAGCCTGGCCTCAGCGCCGAGCTTTGCGGCCCAGTTCAGCAACCCCATGCAGGCAGCGCTTGCACCGGTGCCCAGCGCAATATCCTCTGTCTATCATGTGGTGATCGGGTCGATCCTTGCTGGTATCTGGGCCCGTAGCGGAGGAGTGAAGGAATGAGCTGGGAAACGCTGCTTGGCTTTGCCAACGGGTTGGCGCTGGTCATGTGGGCAGTGCTGATCCTCGCCCCGCGTGGTGAGCTGGCACGTTCCGCGGTCCTCTTTGTCGGGATCGGGTTGCTCTGTCTTGCCTACACGGCGGGTTTTGCAGTGCTGATAGGCCAAACGGGTTCCGGCCTCGCAGAAATCGACATCGCGTCGATCGACGGCCTTCGCGCCATATTCGCGGCTGACGCGGCGCTGGTGATCGGCTGGACGCACTACCTCGCTTTCGATCTCTTCGTGGGCTTGTGGATTGCGCGCGATGCCGATGCGAAAGGCTTCTTCCGGTTATGGCAGGCGCCTGTGCTGTTGCTCACACTGCTTGCGGGACCGATAGGCTTGCTGGCCTGGCTCATTCTCCGCGAGCCTGCCGCGCGCCGCGCCAACCCCCGCAAGGGGAAGCTCAAGCTATGAAACGTGAAGCCCCTGCCGCCGCGCGCAATCGCGAACCGATCGCCGATGTCCTTGCCGAGGAATTGCCGGTTAGCGGAAGAGTTCTGGAGCTCGCCAGTGGCACGGGCGAGCACGTGATCCATTTCGCAGCGCGCTTTCCCGATCTGCAATGGCAACCGAGTGATCCCGAGGCCGAAGCGCGTGCTTCCATTGCCGCCTGGAGCACTGAAGCGGGTCTCACCAATATCGCTCAGCCGCTCGAACTGGATGCCGCTGCCCCTGTTTGGCAGGTTGATCATGCCGATGCCATCCTCTGCATCAACATGGTGCATATCAGCCCCCTCGCGGCGACACTGGGGCTGGTCCGCGCAGCCGGACGCATCCTGCCGAAGGGCGCACCGCTGATCCTCTATGGTCCCTATGTGGAGGACGGCGTGGAGACCGTCGAAAGCAATATCGCCTTCGATGGGTGGCTGAAACAGCGCAATCCGGAGTGGGGCCTGCGCAGTGCGGAATGGCTGGACCAGATTGCCGGGGCGCAGGGGCTGGTTCGCACACGCCGCGTTGCCATGCCTGCCAACAATATCATGCTGGTCTATCGCAAATCCTGACGCGATAATGCCCGCCCACTGTCGCGACGACGCTATCCCGCTCTTGTAGCGATTGGCTTCAAATAGCCTCGTCCACGTCGTTGGCGACGGATTCCAGATCCTGGCCGGCGCCGCGCACCGTGTTGCAGGCCGTGGCAGCAAGCGCCATCGCGCCCACGGTAATGGCGAGAATGATCTTGCGCGTCATAAGTGTTCCTTTTCTTTCACCGGACTGGCTGGAACCTATGGAACACCAGTTTTGGCTTGGTTTCAAGTTCCCGCGGTTCCTCGCAGGTCGGAAAAGCGCCTGTGTGCGACCACGCGTTCGCGCCATGCGATAGTCAGGCCGGCGACGACAATCAGTGGTGCGCCCAGCCAAGTCGTGGCCGGGGGAAGGGCGGAGAAGAGCAGCCATCCGAAGAGCGTTGCCCAGATGATGGAGGAATAATCCATCACGATCACGCTGGAGACCTTGCCGTATCGCAGCGCAACGGTGACCAGAAGCTGCCCCCATGTGCCGGTAAGGCCGATGGCAAGCAGAAGCAGCCAGTTCTCCCAGCTGTGGTGCTGCATCACAAACGGCTGGAAGGGGATGAACAGCACCACGCTGGTGACTGCGAACCAGAAGACGATCACCACCGGCTTGTCGGTTCGGGAGAGGTCGCGGATCTGGATCGAGATCAGCGCGATCATGAACGCACCGCCCAGTGCCACCAACGCTCCGGTCAGCGGAATATGGCCGCCACCCGGCTGGGCGATGATCACAATGCCCAGGAATCCTGCACCGACCGCTCCCCAGCGCCAAAATCCGACGCTTTCCTTGAGCAGGACGATGGAAAGCAGCACTGCGAAAATGGGCGCCGAAAAGTTGATCGTCTGTGCTTCCGCCAGCGGCAGCAGGATTACCGCGCCGAAATTGCACAGCATGCCGGCAATACCATAGAGGCCGCGCACGAAGTGGGCGCGGGGCCTTTGCGTACCCAATTGTGCGATGCCGCCCGACATCATCGCCCACAGGAACAGGATCGGCACGGTCACGAATTGCCGCCAGAAGATGATTTCCGCCAGATGGATGCCGCGCTGGGATGCCAGCTTGATCAGCGCCGCCATGCTCGCGAAACCGGCAATCCCCAACAGGCGGATCAGCAGGGCCAGCAGGGGGCGGTCGTGTTGATGATCGCTGGCGCTCATGATTTCGCCATAGGACCGGAGCGGCAATTGGCAAGCATTGCGATCTTCGCAACGAGATATCATATGCCTCCGGCACCATGGATCTACCCGCCTTCATAACCTTTGCCAGCGATGCGACAGTGGTCGGCCTGTGGAGCGGGGCGTTCCTGCTTGTAGCTGTGATCGCGCTGGCGGCAGACTGGCTGCGCGCCAGGCGCAAGCATATCGACCGCGTGGGCTGCATGCCCTGGACGCCGATCTTCCTCGCCTGCGCCTTTGTTGGCGTGGGCTTGTTGGTGGTAGCTTTGAAGGGGTGGTTAGCGGGCTGAGAAGCCTGCCTTAGAGGCAGGCTTCCAGATACGCTTGATCAAACCCGAACTGGCGCGCTTTTTCCAGCGTATAGGGGCGCAGGCCGCTGGAGCGGAATTCGCCCAGGATCTTGCCGTCATCGGTCTCGTCCAGATATTCGAACTTGAACAGTTCCTGCGTCACGATCACGTCACCTTCCATGCCGATCACCTCGGTGATGTTGGTAGTGCGGCGCGAACCGTCGCGAAGGCGCTTTACCTGCACGATCAAATCGACCGATTCCGCGATCTGGCGCGAAATGGCTTCCTTGGGGATCTTGATGTCGCCCATCAGGATCATGTTTTCCATACGGCCCAGGCACTCGCGCGGGCTGTTGGCGTGGAGCGTACACATGGAGCCGTCGTGGCCGGTGTTCATGGCGGCGAGGAGGTCGAAACACTCCGCACCGCGGATTTCGCCCAGGATGATGCGGTCAGGGCGCATACGCAGGGCGTTCTTCACAAGGTCGCCAATGGTGATGGCACCCTGGCCTTCAAGGTTCGGCGGGCGCGTTTCCAGCGGCAGCCAGTGGGGCTGCTGCAGGCGAAGTTCGGCGGCGTCCTCGATCGTCAGCACGCGCTCGCCCGGGTCGATCATCTTCGACATGGCGTTGAGCATGGTCGTCTTGCCCGAACCCGTACCGCCCGAGATAACGATGTTCATGCGGCAGGCACCGGCGATCTTGAGGCAGGTGGCCATCTTGGTCGACATCGAGCCGAAGCCCTGCAGCATATCGATCGTGATCGGCTTTTCGGAAAACTTACGAATGGAGATCGCGGTACCGCGCAAGCTGAGCGGCGGCACGATCACGTTGACACGGCTGCCGTCCTTGAGGCGGGCGTCGGCCAACGGTGTGGTCTGGTCGACGCGGCGGCCGACCTGGTTCACGATACGCTGGGCAATCTGGAACAGGTGCTGCTCATCGCGGAACTTGATCGGCGCGATAACCAGCTTGCCCTTCTTTTCGATGTAGGTCTGGTCTGGGCCGTTGACCATGATATCGGTCACGTCCGGATCGCCCAGAAGTTCCTCCAGCGGACCGAAGCCGAGCAGTTCGTCGATCAGCACCTTTTCCAGCGCGAACTGTTCGCGGCGGTTGAGGGTGATCTTCAGCTCCGCCAGCACTTCCATGATGATCGGGCGGAATTCTTCGGAAAGCTCGTCCTTGGTCAGCGTGGACGCGGCTTCCGGGTCAACGCGTTCGAGCAGGCGCGGCAGCACCTGTTCCTTGATCTTGTGGACGCTGGCTTCAAAGCCCGTCGGTTCGTTGCCGTTATCGTGAATTGCGTTTGCCCGGTCCTGCAGACGGGACATCGCATCTTCTTGATTCGCGCCGCCAGAAGACGGAGGCGGTGGAACGCCGGCATCGGCGCCTTCTGCCGGGATAGGCGGAAACTGCTCTCCACCCGCGGGCGGAGCGCCGTTCTTGGGTGCGGCGCCACCAGGGCCAGCCTGCGTGCCATGCATTGGCTTGGCGACACCGAAGGAGGGGCGGGCACCCTTGCCCATGCCAGCAGCTCCGTTCTTGCGTCCAAAAGCACTCATGCTCGAATTCCCCGTCTAGACGTTCCGCAGCACCCGAAGCGGGAAAACAGCGGATTACATGATTTGTGCTTCTTGCGAATTTAGGTGAAGAACTGGTTAAGCTTGCCGCGAAAGTGCATTGCATGCGGCAGTGCCATTATGCTGGAACGAGGCCTTGAAAGGGCGATGCGCAATGCGGGTAATGCTCTGGGGCACGTATGATCTGGGAAAGCCGCGGGTGCGCCTGATGCGCGAATGCCTGCGGGGGATCGATCCGGAATTGCTGGAAATTCATGCACCTGTCTGGGATGGTGTGGAGGACAAGAGCAGGCTGGAAGGAACCGTTCGGCTGGCTGGCATCGCCTTGCATTGGGCGGTCTCCTATCCGCGCCTGATCTGGCGCTTCTTGCGGGCGCAAAAGCCTGACGTCGTGGTGGTTGGATATCTCGGATTATTTGACGTCCTGATACTGGCGGTATTTGCAAAAATACGCGGAATTCCAGTCGTATGGGATTCATTCCTCTCACTCTTTAATACCTATGTCGAGGACCGCGGAATGGCCGCGGCGAGCAGTTTGCGGGCACGCTTGTTGCGGTTTCTCGAGAGATTGGCGGCCCGGCTGGCGGATCTGGTGGTCCTGGACACCGCCGAACATGGTAAACTCTTCGCAAGCCTGCACGGCATTCCGGCGAGCAAGATTGGCGTCGTGCTGGTGGGAGCGGAGGAAGATGCATTTACCATGATCCCTGTTTCGCAAGGGAAGGTAGCGGATCTTCCGAGCGTGCTCTTTTACGGCCAGTTCATTCCCTTGCACGGCATCGATACGATTGTGGAGGCGGCGGTCTCGCCGCGCGGCTCGCAATATCGCTGGGTGATCATCGGGCGCGGGCAAGAGGCCGAGCGGATCGATCGCCTGCTTGAATCGGCGAATTGCCGCCATATCGAGCGGATTTCCTGGGTCGATTACGCGCAGTTGCGGGACCATCTGGCCGCAGCGGACATTTGCCTGGGAATATTTGGCGAGGGGAAGAAGGCTGCCAGCGTCATTCCCAACAAGGTGTTCCAGGCGCTCGCTGCGGGCAAACCGCTGATTACCGCCGATACGCCTGCAATGCGTGAGCTAGCCCCCGACGGGGCGCAAGGACTCTATCTGGTCCGACCCGGTAATGCCGATGCATTGCTGCAAGGGCTCGAACGCTTCGAGCGGGAGCGGGAAAGTTTGCCCGAAAACCTGCACGATAGCCTGCGCCAAAGCTTTGCCTTGCCCGCGCTGGTTGCCGATTGGCGTGCAATCCTTGAAAGAGCAGGTTCATGACCCGCCGACTTGCCATACTCCAGCAGTTTGATCCCAAAGGCGGCGTGCCCTTCTACATCCGCGAGCACCTGAAGGGCTTGCGCCCGGTCGCCGAGCGGATTGTCCTTGTTTCCAACTCGGCCATTGCGGCGCAGGATCGCCGGGCGGCGGAGGAAATCTGCGACGCGGTGATCGAGCGTGGCAATAGCGGCTGGGACTTTGCCGGCTGGCGTGATGCACTGGCACAAGAGGATATGGACGCATGGGACGAGGTCATCCTGACCAATTCCAGCGTGGTCGGCCCGCTTTATCCGCTGGCCCCCATTTTTGCCGAGATGGAGACGCGCAATGTCGATTTCTGGGGCATGGTACTCTCGCGCCAGATACGGCGGCATTTGCAGAGCTATTTCTTCGTCTTCACCTCGCCGGTGATCCGCAGCCGGCAATGGCGCGCTTTCTGGCAGGGCGTTGAGGACCTGGAAGACAAGGAGAAAGTGATTGGCCGCTACGAGGCAGGTCTGACCAGGGCACTGGCCAAGGGCGGGTTTACCTATGCTGCCTTCATGCCTGATCCCGCTTTCCTGAACCGTATTCGCATGGTTGAAGTGGAACGGCTGGGGATGGGGGTGAAGATCCCTTTCGACATGACGCGCGTCAACCGCTCCGTCCGCTGGCACGACGAGCTGGTGGAGCAAGGCTTTCCCTATCTCAAGGCCTCGCTCCTTTGGGGAAAAGACACCTACCGCCTGCGCAATTTCGACCGGATACGCCAGTTGACCGGTGAACATTTCGACTGGTCCGCCGTCGACCGGGACATGGACAGGTGAGCGCGAGATTTCGCGATCTTTCGACCCGTTTTCCGGGGCTGGCGTCGATCGGGCGCAATGCGGTGGATTATGTTGGCGGGGAGTGGGCCGAGGCGCTTCTGCGGGCGGTCTATGCCATCCTCATCGCCAGATGGCTGGGGCCGGAAGATTACGGTTGGTGGAGCTACACTCTGGCCGTGAGCGGCGTGTGCATCACCTTTACCGCAATGGGTACTGATCTGCTTTTGGCGGAACGTGTGGGGCGGGACCGGGGAGGGGCCTTGCCACTGCTGGATACCTCGCTCGCCGTGCGTCTTATCCTCCTGTGTTTCTTTGGCGGACTTATGGCTGCCTATGCGCTCTTCCGGACCGAGGTGGAGATCGAGCGGCTGGCATTGCTGGTGCTGCTGCCCACCGTGCTGGCGCGCGGCACCAGCAACTGGCTGCGCTACATGGCCGTCGGTTTTGAACATGCGCGCGGTGCAATGCGGCCGATGGTGGCAGTGCGTGGGGCAGAGGTACTGTTGGGCCTGTCGCTTTTGCTCGCGGGAGCGAATGTCATTGTGCTGCTGGCGTTGCACAGTATCAGCTGGATCGTGGAGGTGGGCGTGATCCTGCCGCGCATGCGCCGCCTTGCTCCCGTATTTCCGCGTATCCACAAGCAGGAGTTGGGAGACCTGCTGCGCCGGGGCAGCGTGATCGGGATAGCCAGCGCGATGACCGCCCTGCTGTTCGCCGCGCCGCTGATCCTGCTGCGCCATCATGCGGACGATATGGAGATGGTGGGCCAGTTCGGCCTTGCGCTGCAACTGTCCATGTTTGCCGTAATGGCGTTGCAGGGCGTACTCAACGCGGCACAATCGGTACTGAGCCGTGCTGTTGCGAACAAGGACGCGCGCACAAGATCCTTCGGTGGCTTGTTCATGGGCGGTTGCCTGGTTCTGGCTGTGCCGATCTGGTTCGGCTCCCTGTGGTTGGGAGTTCCGGTGGTGACCTTCTTCCTGGGTACGCAATATGAGGCGGCAGGTCTGATGCTGCCAGCCTGCCTGATGCTGGCGATCACCGTGGTCATGGCCAACGGGTACTGGCACTTGCTGGTGCTGCATCACAGTGTCAACGTTGGCGCTATTGCCAATGTTCTTGCGGTGATCCTTCTTGTCGCGCTTGCAGGGAAGCTGGTGGGGCAGTCCGGACCGGTTGGCGCGGCCTATGCAGGGATTGCGGCTGGCCTCTTGCGGACGCTTGTCCTGTCAGTTGCCGGTTTAATCCTCAATCGTCAGAACTTGACGTAGAGCGGGCCGCCATCCCAGCTTCTGTCGGGCATTAGGCGCGCATCGCCCCAGCGCAGGGTAGCGGTGCCTTGCAGCGTATGCCAACCGCGACTGATCTCCAGCGTTTCGCCTGCCGTGTAGCTTTGGCCGTCAACAGATAGCAGGCCATCCTCGATCCTGTAGGTGCCGGGTACGAGGAATTCTTCCTCCACCTGCTGTGGTGCGTTCACCTGCTTGCCGGCCACGAAAAAAGGCCCCCAATGGTGAATGTAGCTTCCGCGCAATGCGGCGACGTCGGCATCGCTGAACAGAGTAGGGCGGCCCGCCATCACATCTTCCAGAACCTCGACATTGGCCAGCAGGACGGGCACGGGCCGCTGCGTCATCGTGTTGCGATAGTCATTGGCGCCGCGCTGGGCGTATTGCACCAGGCCCCATGAGCTGAGGAAATCATTGGCCTTGGTGAAGTGCACGAGCATGCCGTTGAAATCGAAATAGGCGGCACCTTGCGGCAGTATCCTTTCTCCCGCTTCCACCACCTGCTTCTGGCGATCAATTACCGCGCGGTCCTCAACCAGGAAGATGCCGGAGGTGATGACCAGCACCACGAGCGAGAGGACCTTGACCGAATAGCGTTGCAGGACCGAGCTGATGGCCGGGGCGCAGGCCACTGCCACGGGTGCCAGGATGAAGGCGTAAAAATAGGCCAGCGTGTTGAGGTAGAAGAGCGGCGTCAGTACGGGCAGCCACAGGCCTGCCAGCGCCAGCTTTTCTGCCAGCGGCGCGTCGGAGCGCCGGATCAGCGCCGGCGTGATAGCGATCATGATCGAAAGGCTGATCGAGAAGGCCACACCTTTGAGGGCAATGTGCCAGAAGGGCGGGATACCGAGGAAGAACATCGATTGTGATGCGGAGCTGGCCATGCCCGCTCCGTTGGCAGGAGCTGAAAGTCCCTGCGCGTGCCAGCTGTAGATCGCAGCAAATGCCGCCACCGTTCCGGCAGCAGCCAAAACGAGCCGCAGGGCAGAGCCCTTGGAATAGCCCGTTTCGCTCCAACGCAGCCAGGCGATGCCGATAAAGGCGGGAGCGTAGAGGGCGATCTTGATGGTAATCATGCCGGCCAGCGCCACGAGCAGCGCGAACGCGGCGAGTGCCTTCACGTCCAGCCGTGACCGCAGCAGGATGGCGAGCGAGACCATGAGGCATGCAGTTGCCATCGGATCGGTGCGGAACGAGAATCCGTGTTGGAACACGAATCCTGCCGAGACATAAAGCAAGGGCGCGAGCAGGGCAGGCGCCTTGTCAACAAAACGCCGCGCCATGAGGTAGATCGCGCCAAGCGTAACCACCTCGCAGGCCAGCATGGCCATCCGGCCAATAACGATCTTGTCCACCGTGTTCCCTGCCATTCCGGGAAGCCAGGCAAACAGTCGCACATGGATCGTTTGCAGCGGTTGCTCGAGGGTGCCGCGGGAAAATTCGGCAATGTGGTAATAGAACCAGAATTCGTCCCAATTGATCGCGCGGGTAAACATCAGCGTGAATTGCATGACCAGAATCAGGCCCAGCGCGAGCAGCGGCCAGGCTGTACTGTCCGCGGCAAAGCGGGAATTGCGATCACCCGTGGTCGGGGCAGCCGTGACAGCCGCGGTGGCGTTCATGACGCCGCCTTTCGCTCCTTGCCTTCAGGCACAAGGCGCGGTTTCGTCTTGGGCGACCTGGCCGCGCTGTCACGCGCGGTGATCACTTCCTCCAACTCACGCATTTTCTGCAAGTTCATTTCCAGCAGCTTGCGATTGGTGGCAATCAGGTCTGCCAGAACGCCCATGACAGCCATGATCGTCCCCAGCATCAGCAGGGCGCCGCCGATGATCAGCGACTGGAGGTGGCCGCTGCCATCGCCATTCAGCCAGAACCACATGAAACGCACAATCGGAATGGCACCGATGAGCGCGGTCACCAGTCCCGAGCCGACAAAGACACGCAGGGCATTGTGCGTGGTGTAGGCGCGCAGGATTGTCACGCCGGTCTGGCTGATGAAGCGTGGGATGGACTTGAACAGGCGTGACGGGCGCATGGTGGCATGCGTGCGGATCGGCACCGTCTTGATAGCCATACGCTTGCGACCTGCCTGGATCAGCATGTCGGTGGTATAGGAAAACTCGGTGGTGATATTGATCCGGCGCGCGGCATCGCGGCTGATCGCGCGAAATCCGCTGACTGCATCGTTCACCTGCGTGCCGGCGAGCTTCTGCACGACGGCGCTACCCAGGCGCTGGAGCAGGCGCTTGAACGGCCCGAAATGGGCATTGTCGGCCACTCCGCGGTCACCCAGGACAATATCCGCCTCTCCGCGCAGGACCGGCTGCACCAGCAAGGCAATGTCTGCTCCCTCATACTGCCCGTCGGCATCGGTATTGACGATGATGTCCGCGCCGGCCGCCAATGCGGCATCGATTCCGCTGCAGAAAGCGGCCGCAAGGCCGCGATTGCGGCGATGGCGCACGATATGGTGGACGCCCCACTGGCGGGCCACCTGTGCCGTATCGTCGCTGCTGCCATCGTCGATCACGAGATATTCGATCACGTCCACGCCCTCTATCCGCCGGGGGAGGGCGGCAAGGGTCTCCGGCAGGCTCTCGGCTTCGTTCAGGCACGGAATCTGGATAATCAGCTTGGTCATCGGGCCCCCAGGCGTGCAGGCCTAACCGCCTGCTCAATAGGGCTTTGTTAAGCATGATGATTTAACGATTGGTAAAACTACGGCACGCCAGCCAAGCTTTGTTTGCCCCGCGCCAGTGCAGCGCGTAAGTCGTCACCACAAGAAGGGGGCGCTCTCTGCATGCAACATTCTGACCGTGCCGGATTGCTCTATGCGCTGGCGGGCTTTTGCACGCTCTCCATCGGCGATGCGATCATCAAGGGGATGGCGGGTGAATGGCCGGCACCTGCGATGGCGGCGACGCGCTATGTCGTGGGTACCGCATTGCTGTGCGTCCTGCTCGTACGACAGGAAGGCATCGGCGCGCTCGCACTGCCCAAGGACAGGCTGCAATGGTTGCGCGGCATATCGATCAGCATGTCCGCCATCGGCATGTTCCTGGCCGTGTGGATCATGCCCTTGTCAGAAGCGACGACCATCGCCTTTACCCAGCCGATCATCACCGCGCTGCTAGCCATGGTTTTCCTGGGAGAGAAGGCGCGCAGGAGCACATGGATCGCGACAGTCGCCGCCTTCATCGGCGTGTTCATCGTGCTGCGCCCCAGTTTCGAGAGCGCAGGCTGGGGGGTAATGTTCCCGCTGATGGGGGCGACCGGCATGGCCGTGGTCATCATCACCAATCGCAAGGTGCATGGGCGGGCAAGTATCATGGCCATGCAATATTACATGTCGGTCACGGCTATGATCTTCCTGCTGGTGGCGACGACACTGGGTCATTTCTCGGGTTTGGAAGGCTTTGCGATGAGCTGGCCGCACTGGTCCATTGTCGCGCGATGCGCCTTTATCGGCCTCTCCGCCACGCTGGCACAGTGGCTGATCTATATGGGAACGGCGAGGGCAGGGGCGGGCACGATCGCGCCCATGACATATGGGCAATTGCTGATGGCCGTAGCGCTCGGGTGGATCTTCTTTATGGACAGACCGGACGGACTGGCCCTGGTGGGCGCGGCCATCATCATCGGGGCGGGCCTCTATCTCTGGCATGACAGCCGCAACCGCTCAGCGAGCAAGAAATGATGCGCAATGCTTCGCGATGAAAGAGTGGGCCTGGCAGCGGCGATTGCCGGCTTCGCGCTGTTCTCGCTTGGCGATACGGTCACCAAGACCGTGTCGGGAAACTGGTCCCCGCTGGCGTTTGCGGCCCTGCGGTTTTGCATCGGAGCAGTATTCCTGGGGCTTCTGCTGACGCTTCGCGAGGGAAGAAGGGCCCTCAAGACCGAGCATCCGCTGCTGCAACTGGCACGCGGTGCAAGCCTGGCGCTGGCCACCCTCTGCTTCTTCTCGGCCGTGTTCATCATGCCGTTGACTACCGCCATCTCGATAGCGTTTGTGGCACCAGCCTTCACTGCCCTGCTCAGCGGGCCGCTGTTGGGAGAGAAAGTACGCCCAGTCACCTGGGTTGCGATCGCAACAGCCTTTGCAGGTGTGCTGGTGATCCTGCGACCGAATGTTCTCGCGCTGGGTTGGGCGGGCCTTCTGCCGCTGGGAACGGCGCTGGGGATGAGCCTTCTGGTGATCGCCAATCGCGCCGCAGCAGGAAGAGGCAGCGTGCTGTCCATGCAATTTTTCGTGGCTGCAGGGACCGCAGGATTTCTGGTTCCGTTCAGCTTCATTGGACATGCCAGCGGCGTGGCGATGTTCGCCCTTTCCTTGCCTGACTGGACGGTAGTGTTGCGATCGGTGCTGGTGGCGATCACCGGAACCGTCGGCCATGCGCTGATATACTACGGCACGACCAGGGCGGGGGCGGCTACGATTGCGCCTGCCACCTATGTGCAACTCATCACCGCATCGGCGCTCGGCTGGCTGGTGTTCGACAATGTTCCGGATCTGGCGACGCTGGCCGGTGCGGCAATCATTGTGGTGGCAGGCATGATCCTGTGGTGGGACGGCCGCATTCTTGCATCGACGCAAGAACGATGACCGGCGAGGCTCCATCCTGCTGGCTCTGTGGCAGGCCGTTGGGCAGCATGACGGAGATCCACCACCCAATCCCCAAAGCGAAGAAGGGGCGGATAACCGTCAATGTGCACCCGATCTGCCACCGCACGATCCATGCCCACTTCACCAATGCGCAATTGTCGCGCATGGGAGAGGATGTGGCGACGGTCCGCGAACATGCGGAGGTTGCCAAGTTCCTCAAATGGATAGCAGGCAAGCCGCCCGACTTCCACGCGCCGACGCGTACAGGACGAGCATGAAAAAGGGCGCCGCAGCGGGCGCCCTTCTTGTAACGGTTGTCGGGGCGATCAGCCTTCGACGTGTTCGGCCAGAACCGTCAGGCCGTTCTCGCCTACCTCGGCAAATCCGCCCTTGACCTCGATGCTCTCCGGCTCGCCGCCGGCGGTCTTGTAAACCTGCACCGCACCGTCGCGGATGGTCGACATGAAGGGCGCATGGCCTTCCAGCACGCCGAATTCGCCTTCCGCACCGGGGACGACCACCATGTGGACATCTTCAGAGCGGACCAGCCTGGCCGGGGTTACGAGTTCGAAGTGGAGTGCCATGTCGCTTACGCTTCCTCAGCCAGCTTCTTGGCTTTTTCGATCACCATGTCGATGCCGCCAACCATGTAGAAGGCGCTCTCGGGCAGGTGATCGTATTCGCCTTCCACCACGGCCTTGAAGCTTTTCACGGTGTCTTCCAGCTGCACGAACTGGCCGGGGATGTTGGTGAACACTTCGGCCACGTGGAACGGCTGCGACAGGAATTTCTGGATCTTGCGCGCGCGGGCAACGATCAGCTTATCCTCTTCAGACAGTTCGTCCATGCCGAGAATGGCGATGATGTCCTGCAGGCTCTTGTACTTCTGCAGCGTCTCCTGGACGCGGCGAGCCGTGTCATAATGCTCCTGGCCGACAACGCGCGGCTCGAGAACGCGGCTGGTCGAATCCAGCGGGTCCACGGCCGGGTAGATGCCCAGCTCGGAGATGGCGCGGTTCAGCGTGGTCGTCGCGTCAAGGTGAGCGAACGAGGTAGCAGGCGCCGGGTCGGTCAAGTCGTCCGCGGGAACGTAAATGGCCTGCACCGAGGTGATCGAGCCCTTGTTGGTGGAGGTGATGCGTTCCTGCAGGTTGCCCATGTCGGTCGCCAGCGTCGGCTGGTAGCCCACGGCCGAAGGAATACGGCCAAGCAGAGCGGACACTTCGGAACCAGCCTGCGTGAAGCGGAAGATGTTGTCGACGAAGAACAGTACGTCCTGGCCTTCCTGGTCGCGGAAATATTCCGCCATGGTCAGGCCGGACAGGGCCACGCGGGCACGCGCGCCCGGAGGCTCGTTCATCTGGCCGAACACCAGTGCCACCTTGGAGCCTTCGGAAACGGCATTGCCGTCCGCGTCCTTGGCGATGACGCCGGCGTCGAGGAATTCGTGATAAAGGTCGTTGCCTTCGCGGGTGCGTTCACCCACGCCGGCGAAGACCGACACGCCGCCGTGACCCTTGGCGATGTTGTTGATCAGTTCCTGGATCAGCACGGTCTTGCCCACGCCGGCGCCGCCGAACAGGCCGATCTTGCCGCCACGCGCATAAGGGGCGAGCAGGTCGATCACCTTGATCCCCGTCACGAGGATCGCCGCTTCGGTCGACTGGTCGACAAAGGCGGGGGCCTCGGCGTGGATAGGAGCGGACTGATCGGCGCCGATCGGGCCGCGTTCGTCAATCGGCTGACCGATCACGTTCATGATGCGCCCCAGCGTCTTGGGGCCAACCGGCACCGAGATCTGCGCGCCGGTGTTCACCACTTCCTGGCCGCGGGTGAGCCCGTCGGTGCTGTCCATGGCGATGGTGCGCACGGTGTTTTCACCCAGGTGCTGGGCAACTTCCAGAACCAGCGTGTTGTCGCCGTTCTTTGTCTCCAGCGCGGTGAGAATTGCCGGCAGTTCACCGGGGAAGGTCACGTCGACGACGGCGCCGATGACCTGGGCAATGCTGCCGTTGGGGCTCTGATTAAGGGCGGGGGCGGTGGCCATTTTGCTTGTTCCCTCGGGTTTAGAGCGCTTCTGCGCCCGCAATAATTTCAATGAGTTCGGTGGTGATCGCGGCCTGACGGCTGCGGTTATACTTGATGGTCAGCTTGTCGATCAATTCGCCGGCATTGCGTGTGGCATTGTCCATGGCGGTCATCGACGCACCCTGTTCGGAAGCTTCACGTTCGAGCAGTGCGCCGAAGATCTGGGTCTTGACGTAGCGCGGCAGGAGCTCGGTCAGGATGGCTTCTTCGTCGGGCTCATATTCCACGACCGCTTCCGAAGCCTCTGCCGTTTCGGGCGAGGGAACGGGGATCAGCTGCTGGGTTGTGGGATCCTGCGCCAGAGCAGAGTGGAACACCGGATAAATCAAATGCGCAACGTCGAACTCGCCCTTGTTGAAACGGGCTACGAGATCGACCTCGATCTTTTCCGCTTCTTCAAAGCCGATATTGCGCACCGCGCTGGTGTCAAAGCCTTCGCCAATCGCATTGGCGAACTCGCGTTTCAGTGGGGCGCGGCCCTTCTTGCCGACCAGGTAGAAGGTCACGTCCTTGCCGGCAGCCTGCAGCTTCCTGGCCCGGGCCTTGGCTTCCTTGACGATGTTGGAGTTGAGACCGCCGCACAGGCCCTTATCGGTGTTCACCACCACCAGCAGGTGGCGCTGGTCCGATCCGGTGCCACGCATCAGTCTGGGTGCGGAATCGCCGCTCACCTTGGTGGCGATCGATCCCATGACCTTGGCCAGCCGTTCGGCATAAGGGCGCGCGGCCTCAGCCGCAGCCTGCGCCTTGCGCAGTTTGGCGGCAGCGACCATTTGCTTGGCCTTGGTGATCTTCTGAGTCGATTTGACCGACCCGATCCGATCCTTGAGTTCTTTCAGCGAGGCCATGATGGCTCCCTAGATTGGTCTCTGTTCAGGCTCAGGCGAACTGCTTGGCGAAAGTTTCGAGCGCGGCCTTGGTCTTGTCGGCCACGTCACCTTCGAATTTGCCGGTGCTGCGGATTTCCTTCAGGACGTCATTATGCTCGCTGCGCATGAAGCTGAGCATGGCGGTCTCATATTCGGTCACCCGGCCTACGGGGACCTTATCGAGATAGCCATTGGTGCCTGCAAAGATCGACACCGTCTGCTCTTCGAAAGGCATCGGCCTGAACTGCGGCTGCTTCAGCAGTTCGGTCAGGCGAGCGCCGCGGTTGAGAAGCTTCTGCGTCGAGGCATCGAGGTCCGAGCCGAACTGCGCGAAGGCAGCCATTTCACGGTACTGTGCCAGCTCCAGCTTGATCGAACCGGCAACCTTCTTCATCGCCTTGGTCTGGGCGGCACCGCCCACACGGCTGACCGACAGGCCAACGTTGATGGCCGGGCGAATACCCTGGTAGAACAGGTCGGTTTCGAGGAAGATCTGGCCGTCGGTGATCGAAATCACGTTGGTGGGGATATAGGCCGACACGTCGCCAGCCTGCGTTTCGATGATCGGCAACGCGGTCAGCGATCCGCCGCCATTCTCATCATTCATCTTCGCCGCGCGTTCGAGCAAGCGAGAGTGGAGATAGAAAACGTCGCCTGGGTAGGCTTCGCGGCCCGGAGGACGACGCAGCAGCAACGACATCTGGCGATAGGCCACGGCCTGCTTGGAAAGATCGTCATACACGATCACGGCGTGCATGCCGTTGTCGCGGAAGAATTCGCCCATGGCAGCGCCCGTGTAGGGGGCGAGATACTGCAGCGGAGCAGGCTCCGAAGCGGTGGCGGCGACGACGATGGAATATTCCATGGCGCCGTTTTCTTCGAGGCTCTTCACGATCTGCGCCACGGTGGAGCGCTTCTGGCCCACGGCGACATAGATGCAGTAGAGCTTCTTGCTCTCGTCATCGCCGTCGTTCCAACCCTTCTGGTTGATGAAGGTGTCGATGGCGACGGCGGACTTGCCGGTCTGACGGTCACCAATGATCAGCTCGCGCTGGCCGCGGCCAATGGGAACGAGTGCGTCGATCGCCTTGAGACCGGTCTGCACGGGCTCGTGCACTGACTTGCGCGGGATGATGCCGGGGGCCTTCTGTTCCACGCGCATGCGCTTCACGTCGGTCAGCGGGCCCTTGCCGTCGATCGGGTTGCCCAGCGCGTCGACCACGCGGCCGAGCAGGCCCTTGCCAACAGGAACGTCCACGATGGTGGCGGTCCGCTTGACGACATCGCCTTCCTTGATCTCTGCGTCACTGCCGAAGATCACCACGCCGACATTGTCGGCTTCCAGGTTCAGGGCCATGCCCTGCACGCCGTTGGCGAATTCGACCATTTCACCGGCCTGGACACTGTCGAGACCGTGAATACGGGCAATGCCGTCACCAACCGAGAGCACGGAGCCGACTTCGCTGACTTCGGCTTCACTGCCGAAATTGGCGATCTGGTCCTTGATGACCTTGGAGATTTCTGCGGCGCGGATTTCCATTTATCAGCCTTTCAAGTGAGCTTTCAGGCGCTCTTCATTGCTTGCGCAAGCGAGTTGAGACGGGTGCGGATCGAGCTGTCGATGCGCTTCGATCCAATGGTGACAACGAGCCCGCCCAGAAGGCCGGGATCGACGCGTGATTTCAGTTTGACGGTGCGGCCTTCGCGGGCGCGCAGCTTTGCTTCGAGCTCGGCCAGCTGGGCTTCGCTCAACGGGTGGGCGCTGGCGACTTCGGCATTCACCTCGCCGCGCTGGGCTGCAGCGATTGCGGCAAAGGCGCGAATCATGGCGGGCAGGTCTGCCACGCGGCGATTCTCGGCCAGCACGCCAAGGAAGTTGGTCGTCAGGCCGGACAGGCCGAGATAGTCGGCAATGCCGCCCATGACCTTGCCCAGTTGGCTGCGGCTTACTTCCGGGTTCTTGATGAGGGCGCGAAGTTCACCCGATTCGGCCAGCGCCGCCGCAAGCTTCTCAAGGTCGGATTCGACGGTCGTGACCGTCCCCGCCTCGCTTGCGAGATCGAAGAGTGCCGATGCATAACGCCCGGCTAGGCTTGCCTTAATACCGGCGGAAAGCTCCACGCGAATGGTCCCTTGTGAGGTTACCGAAAACGAAAGATTTCTCTTGCCGTAAAGTGGACGCAAACGGGTTGGTCCCGGCAAGGTTGGCGCGCGCCTAGCACCGGGGTGGCAGCGATGCAAGTCAGCGGTTGGGAAAGACTATTCCGGCGCTGTCGATTTCGCCTCAGGCACAAGATTGCAACTGTAGACAAACCGTTCATTGGGGAGTGGCGGCAGCGAGGCGACGATGGACAGCTGCTGGTCGCCAAGAATCCTCGCGGCCTCTTCACCGCTGTCGCACGACGGGGCCTGGATCTGTGCCCTCGCGGCGCGTGCTTCGCCCATGGCGTTGCGATCGAGCAAATAGCGCTCGACAATATATTCGCCGGTGCTTTCATTATAGCGGCTGATGGAAACGGCTTCCTCGTTGGCGGGTACCAGCACCCGGCTCCATTCGTCTCCGGTCAGGCCGAATTGGGTCTGGCCGTTGATGCAGCCTCCGTCTCTCCAGCCCATTTCCAGATTTTCGACCGGCGCGCCCAGGACCCGGCTGCGCGAGGCATCGAGCGTACAGGCAAGTGTGCCCTCGGTGATGACAGGGATGATCACGCCGGTGTCCTCCGCAGCCATTTCGTCGCGCAGCCGCTCTTCCAGCCGTTCTTCGACTTCATTGAAGTTCGGGCGGCTGAGCCAAGCTATTCCTGAACCGACCAGAGCGAGAAGTGCCGCCGATCCACCAAATGACCGCGCACGAAAGTCACCGCGACGATGCGCATCGACGGCAAAGACAGCGCTGCCGACAAAGAGCATAAAGCACAGCAGGCTCAGCGCCATGCCATTGGCGCGTTCATCCATCATGGCAAATTCGATCTCGCGGCGCATGTCGGCGCTACGCTGCGCCCGGGCCCGTTCGTCGGCTTCCTCGTCTGCTTGCGCTGCCTGCAGGCGCTGGCGCTGGCGTTCCTGCTCTTCGGCATCGAGAACTGCCAGGCTGCGGCAGGGCATGGAGTTGATGCGCGGCGTCACCTCGTTCGCGCGCAGGAAAGGCAGCAATTCGCGCACGGTTACCGCGAAGAAGAACTCCGCTTCGGTCCCCTGGCTCTCCGCACCGAAGGAATTGACGCCCACCAGCCGGCCGCATTCATCCACCAGCGGTCCACCGCTGTTTCCGCGCGCGATGGGGGCAGTGTGCAGCAAGGTATCGAATTCGCGGCTGGGGCGACGTCCGGACAGGAAGCCCTGGCTGGTCACCGGTGGCTGGGCGCGGAAGATGTCCTCTTCCCCCAACCCCTGCGCCTGGTCGACATTCATCGGATAGCCGATCGCAGTCACAGTGCCGGCATTGGCTGGCGGATTGCCCGCGATGGTCAGTGGCGGCAGGCGCAAGGGGCTGGTGGTGGTGATCAAGGCCAGATCGTTGCGCGGGGAGACGGAAAGGACCCGGCCATAAACAGCCTCGCCGCCATCGGAGGGGACAATACCTATGGACAGGCGGGGGTCTTCGATGGCTGGCCCGACAACATGCGCATTGGTGACGATGGTTTCCCCATCCACCGCAAATCCGGTTCCGTGACTGATCGGGAAGACTGTTTCCCCGTCTCGCCCGACAACCACGACGCGAACCACACCGCGCGCCGCAGCGTCGATATCGGCAGGGTCCGCATGGGCCGGGCCGGCGACTAGCCATGAAGTCGCGAACAGGACCAGCGCAAGCAGGCGAGAAAGGGAAAAATGTGATTTCATGCCCCTCCATCACACTCCCAAGTGGCAAGCGCAAGATTCGAGAAGCAATTCAGCAGGTCCGCCCTAAGATGTCGGCCATGACGAGTCCTGAAATCAACATGGAAACCCAGAAGGCTGTGGCGCAGGCAGCACGCCTTCTCGATTGCGAAGGCAAGGCACCCGCCTTGTCCGAGCTCGCCAAATCAGTCGGTTATTCGCCCAGCCATTTCCAGCGCCTGTTCAAGCAGATGACCGGCCTCTCCCCCGCCGCCTTTGCCCGTGCGATCCGGGAAGAGCGTGCCGTGGCGGCGCTCAGGAACGGCCAGCGGGTGACGGACGCCATATATGATGCCGGGTATGAGAGTCCGGCGCGCTTTTATGCCGCCATGCAGGCGCGGCTGGGCATGACGCCATCGGCCTGGCGAAAGGGCGGTGCGGGTGTGGTGATCGGCTGGACGGTGCTGCACACGCCGCTCGGCCCTGCGCTGCTGGCCGTGACCGAGAAAGGCATCTGCCGCCTGTCCTTCAATGAGGGTGAGGTCGAACTCAAGGCGCAATTCCCCAATGCCGAGTTGGCAGAAGGTGCGGTGCCGCAAGACCTTGCTGCAAAGGTGCTCGAGGTGATCGAACGGCCTGCGACGGGAAACAACCTTCCTCTCGACGTCGAGGGAACGCCTTTCCAGCAGCGTGTCTGGGCGCAATTGCGTGCAATTCCACCGGGCGAGACGCGCAGCTATGCAGAGGTCGCCGCTGCCGTTTGTACGCGCAAGGCCAGCCGCGCTGTCGGCGGGGCGAATGGTGCGAATCCGGTGGCGGTGCTGGTGCCATGCCACCGTGTGATTGCAGCGGATGGGTCGCTCGGGGGCTATGCCTATGGGACGAAAATCAAGGCCGAGCTCCTGAGGCGAGAGCGCGAAGCCCATCTATGAGTTTATGGCCTAGACGAAGCTGTAGGGGTCGATATCCACGTTGACGCGTACGCCTGGAGCAAATTGCTGCGATCCCAACCATTGCCGAATCACATCCTGCACATTGGCGCTGCGGCGGGCGTTGATGAGCAGGCGATAGCGGTAGCGGTTGCGCAGCAGCGCCAGCGGTGCCGGAGCCGGACCGAGGATTTGCACATCGTCCAGCATGGGGCGCGACGCGCCAATGCGGTTGGCAGCCTCGCGCGCTTCCTTGTCGTCCTCGCTCGAAATGATGATCGCTGCCCAGCGGCCGAAGGGCGGGGCACCTGCATGGCGGCGGGCCTCGGTTTCCGCCTCGTAGAAGGCGTCGCGATCTCCAGCGGCGAGTGCTGCGATGACGGGCGCGTCGGGGTGGCGCGTCTGGATCAGCACTTCGCCATGTTTGTCTCCGCGACCGGCGCGGCCAGCCACTTGCGCGATCTGCTGATATGTCCGTTCCGCCGCGCGGAGATCGCCGCCTTCCAGCCCCAGATCGGCATCGATCACGCCAACCAGCGTCAGTTCGGGGAAATGGAAGCCCTTGGTGACGAGCTGTGTGCCCACGATCACGTCGATCGCGCCTTCCTCCATCGCGGTGATGAAATGGGCAATCTTCTCTGGCGAATTGAGCGTGTCGGAGGTGATCACGGCCACCCTCGCATCGGGCAGAATCTCGCGCACCTCGTCGGCGATGCGCTCGACTCCGGGGCCGCAGGCGACGAGGCAATCCTTTTCACCGCATTCGGGGCAGGCATCGGGCGGGGCGGTTTCCAGACCGCAATGGTGGCAGGCGAGGCGTTGCGACAGGCGGTGTTCGACCAGCCAGGCGCTGCAATTGGGGCATTTGAAGCGATACCCGCAATGGCGGCACAAGGTCAGAGGGGCATAGCCGCGGCGATTGAGGAAGAGCAGCGATTGCTCGCCGCGCTCCAGCCGTTCCTCCAGCGCCTTGACCAGTGGCGGGGCGATCCAGCACTGGCGGGGAGGTTTTTCCTTTGTCAGATCTACCGTGGCGATATCGGGCAGTTCCGCGCCTCCGAAGCGGCTGGGCAGCACCAGCTTCTCGTAAATGCCCTGGTCCGCCATCGTCAGGCTTTCCAGCGCGGGCGTGGCGCTGGCGAGGATCACGGGCAATTCCTCGAACCTTGCGCGCATCACGGCGATGTCGCGGGCGTTGTAGCGCACGCCATCATCCTGCTTGAAGCTGATCTCATGCGCTTCATCGACCACGATCAGGCCGAGCCGGTCATAGGGCAGGAACAGGGCGGAACGGGCACCCACTACCACCTGTGCTTCGCCACTGGCGATGGCACGCCAGGCGCGGCGGCGTTCGGTTGCCTTGAGCGAGGAATGCCACAGCACCGGAGCGGTACCGAAACGCGCTTCAAAGCGCTTGAGGAAGGCTTCTGTAAGCGCAATTTCGGGCAAGAGGACAAGGACCTGCCGATCTTCCCTAATCGCTGCGGCGATTGCCTCGAAATAGACTTCGGTCTTGCCCGATCCGGTCACGCCATCGAGCAGGAAGGGCGCGAACTTGTGCGCCTTCACCGCGCTGACAAATCGGTCTGCCACTTCGCGCTGTTCCTCGCTCAGTTCGGGCACATCGAAATTGGCGACCGCACGCGGATAGGGGCGATCACAATCAACCTCCACCGGCTCCAGCACGCCCTGGTTGACGAGGCCGCGCAGCACACCTTCGGATACGCCGGCAATGCCAGAGAGCTCGCGGATGGTGGCCTGCTCGCCCTCCAGTGCTTCCATGGCCGCTTGCCGCTGCGGCGTCATGCGCTCGGGCATGCCGCCGGTAAGGCGATATTCGGTCATGGTGGCTGCGCCCTTCAAGGCCCCGCCGCTAGAGATCACCATGCGCGCGACACTGGCCATCGAAGCGCAATAGTAATCCGCCGTCCATTCGATCAGCCGCATAAGAGCGGGCTTGAGCGGTGGGACCGGCAGCACGCCGATGAGCGGGCGCAGCTTGCTTTCGGGAACAGAATCCGCCGGCAGGTACTGCGGATCCCACACGATGCCGACGATCTGCCGCGGACCCAAGGGAGCGACCACGACCGAGCCGGGACGTACATCCATTCCGTCCGGAACGCGGTAATCGAGCGGTCCAAGCGCGGCATTGAATATGAGCAGGCGGGCGCGGTTCATCGTGCTGCCGATATGGGCGGTGAGAGTGCGATGCTGCAAGCGCGCGGCGCCAGAAAATCGATGACAGCTTCGCAATATGACCAAGTGATCCCGGCATGATGGGGTTTCGCTGGCCGGGAGAGGCTTTATAGCGGGCGGCAATGGCCAACGAATCTCCCCTCGATCGCTTCAAGCTCGCACTGACCGGTGCCGCGCGCGCCATCGGGCATGAGCCTGAGGCGGAGGTGGGCTGGACGGCGGATACACCCACAGTCCAGGGCAAGAATATCCGCGTGCCCATGCCGGGCCGTGCCCTGCCGCCCGAACAGGCGGCGACCGCGCGCGGCTTTGCCGACAGTTTCGCACTGCGTATGCGCCATCACAACGATGCGCTGCACATGCGCCACGCGCCGATCGAGCCAGCCGCGCGTGCCTGTTACGACGCGGTGGAAATGGTGCGTTACGAGGCGCTGGGGGCGAACAATTTCGCCGGCATGCGCGCAAACCTCGATGCCTCGATGGATGTGCGCATTGCCGCCGATCCCATCACCCGCGCCGAGACTGCCGAGGAGGTGCCTGTGCAGACGGCGCTGGCCTTGCTGCTGCGTGAGAAGCTGACCGGCCAGCCGGTGCCCGAAGTCGCCAGCCAGGGCGTCGAGCTCGTGCGCGACTGGATCGAGGAGAGTGCGGGCGAGGATTTCGAGCGCCTTGCGCTCTCGCTGGATGATCAGAAGGCCTTCCAGACGCTCTGCATCGACATGCTGCGCCACCTCGAGCTGGTCCACACGCAGGACGAGCCGGACGAGGCCGATGACGATTCCGGCGAGGATGAGGACGGCGAGGACCAGAGCGATCAGGACGGCGATGACGACCAGATCGATCAGGACAGCCAGCAACAGCAGATCGCAGGCGAGCAGAGCGACGCCGAGGGCGAATCCGACGAGACCGAGCAGGTCGAGCAAGAAACCGAGATGACCGAGGGAGAGCCGGGCGATGACGGCGAAGAGGGCATGATGCCCGTGCGCCCCAACCGGCCATGGACGGACTTGCCCGAAACCTTTGATTACAAGGTCTTCACCGAAGCTTTTGACGAAGTGGTCGAAGCACAGGACCTGTGCGATTACGAGGAGCTGGACCGGCTGCGCGCCTATCTCGACAGCCAGCTGGCAGGGCTCGCAGGCGTGGTCACGCGCCTTGCCAACCGCCTCCAGCGGCGCCTGATGGCGCAGCAGAACCGCAGCTGGGATTTCGACCAGGAAGAGGGGCTGCTCGATGCTGCAAGGCTCGCCCGCGTGGTCGTCAGCCCCGGCCATTCGCTCTCCTACAAGATCGAGCGGGACCAGGAGTTCAAGGACACCGTTGTTACCCTGCTGATCGACAATTCCGGCAGTATGCGCGGGCGGCCGATATCCATCGCCGCGATCAGCGCGGATATCATGGCGCGCACGCTGGAGCGCTGCGGGGTGAAGGTGGAAATCCTCGGCTTCACCACCCGCGCCTGGAAAGGCGGCCAATCGCGCGAGCGTTGGCTGGCCGATGGCAAACCGCAAAGTCCCGGACGCCTCAACGACCTGCGGCACATCATCTACAAGAAGGCGGATGAGCCCATGCGCCGCGCGCGCCGCAATCTCGGCCTGATGATGCGCGAGGGCCTGCTGAAAGAGAATATCGACGGTGAGGCGCTGCTGTGGGCGCATGACCGCCTGCTCGCCCGCCCCGAAGACCGCCGCATCCTGATGGTGATTTCTGACGGCGCACCGGTCGACGATTCAACGCTCAGCGTGAACAATGCCGGCTATCTCGAAACGCATCTGCGCAAGGTGATCGAATGGATCGAGAAGCAATCACCCGTCCAGCTTGTCGCCATCGGCATCGGCCATGACGTGACCCGCTATTACAAGAAGGCCGTGACGATCATGGATGTGGAACAGCTCGGCGGCACCATTATCGAGCAGCTGGCGGATCTATTCGAGGTGGAGTGATTACTCGACCGGCGGCAGTTCTGTCCGGTGAGGTATTTGCATCAGGGGTACTGTCGTGGTTGAGAGATCACAGGGTGCTCCGTCCGCAAGTGTGAGCGCCACAGCCATTTCCTCGACAGCGGCAGCGTAATTCGGGTCCAATTCGTGTCTTGCGTTGTTCCAGTAGGCAAGACCGCCCGGAGTACACATGAACCCTGCCAGATCGTTCAATGCGCTAAGCGGATAATCGGGCTCGCTCTCTTGATGGCGAATCCAAAGCGCGAAAATCGACCAAGACTGTTCGTCCATAAGGTATTTGAACCTAAGCCTGTCAGCCCGGTCGAGATCCTGCGGTGCAGCCATGCCTGAAACAAAGAGTAGGGCAGTAGAACGGTCTTGATAAATTGATCGACGAACGCTCGAGGATTGCTCAAGCGAAGAATTGAGTTCCTCACGAGCCGAAATGAAATTGCTGGCTCGAACTTGCAAGCCAACGAAAACCAGCGAAAGCACGACAGCAAACGCCGCAACAATCTCTGCTACCAGTGCCCAATACTCGACCCGCTCACGATGAAAAATTTGCGTCAGCGGCTTGGCTGGCTTTGCTACCTCGTCCGACATGCCTTCAACCCCCAATTTGTGCTCAAGACTTGCCCACAAGCGCGGCGCTTGGCAAGAAAAGTCATATGAAGAAGGTCCTCTCACTGATCCTGTTCGCTTTGGCCCTTTTCGGCGGCTGGTATCTCGCCTCGCCATGGTTGGCGATGAACGGGATCGTCGAAGCGGCGAAGGAGCGCGATCTGGAGGAGCTGGACGAGCGCATCGATTTCGAACAGCTCCGCGAAGGCACGCAGGCGCAGATGCGCGAGGCGATAGATGCGCGGACGCAGGATGGCGGTCTGTTGACGCAGATCGGCGGCGCTATTGTAGGCGAACTTGCAGAAAGCGCTGTGGATGTTGCCCTGACACCGCAAGGCCTTGCCAATGTGGTCACCATTGGCGGTTTCACCGCGCAAATGGTTCCGCAAGGTTCGCGCGGGCAGAAGCTCACCTGGGATGTCGAGCGCGGTGGTCTTGGCAGTTTTCGCGGCGTCTCAACCTATGACGACGGAAGCCCGGGGCCGGTGATGCAGTTCGAGCGTGACGGGCTTGGCTGGGACCTTGTCGGGGTGCAATTGCCGGAGTGGGGATAGCCAGCGCTTGACCACCAAGGCCAAATCCCGCCAAAGCGCCAACCCATGACCACGCCGCTGCACCTGTTCAATTCGCTGACCCGCAAGCTGGAGGACTTCCAGCCCGTCCACGCGCGTGAGGCGCGCGTTTATACCTGCGGGCCGACGGTCTATAACTATCCGCACATCGGCAACATGCGCGCCTATGTGTTTGCCGACCTGTTGGGCCGCACGCTGAGCTGGAAGGGCTACAAGCTCACCCATGTCATCAACATCACCGATGTCGGGCACCTGACGGACGATGCCGATGCGGGCGAGGACAAGATGGAGAAGATGGCTGCGGAACGCGCGCAGTCCATCTGGGACATCGCGAAGCATTATACTGAGGCCTATTGGGCCGATGTGAAGGCGCTCAACATTCGCCAGCCGGCGCATTGGTCTGTCGCCACGGACTATATCGACGAGATGCTGGAATTCGCTGAGAGCATTGCGGACAAGCATTGCTACGAGCTCGAGAGCGGCCTCTATTTCGATGTCTCTACCGTCGAGGATTACGGGCGGCTCGCCCGTGCGGTGACTGAAGAGGGTGAAGGCCGCATCGACACGGTCGAAGGCAAGCGCAATGCTGCCGACTTCGCCATCTGGCGCAAGACTCCCCGGGGCGAGAAGCGGCAGATGGAATGGGATTCGCCGTGGGGCAAGGGCGCTCCCGGCTGGCATCTCGAATGCAGCGTGATGAGCGGCAAGCTGCTCGGCTTTCCCTTCGATATCCATACTGGCGGGATCGACCACCGCGAAATCCACCACCCGAACGAGATCGCGCAGAACCAGGCTTTTTGCGGCTGTGGCTCACTTGGCGAGGCGGCGAACAGCGGCGCGCGCATCTGGATGCACAACAATTTCCTCGTCGAGCGCAGCGGCAAGATGAGCAAGAGTGCGGGCGAATTCCTGCGGCTGCAGTTGCTGATGGACAAGGGCTACCACCCGCTCGCCTACCGCTTGATGTGCCTGCAGGCCCATTACCGCAGCGAGCTGGAATTCAGCTGGGAAGGCCTTGAGGCCTCGCTGACGCGGCTCAAGCGCATCCTGATGGGCGTGGCGAACACAAAGGCGCGAGCGGATGCGCTGCCGAAGGAGCCGGAGGGTGGCTGGACGTTGGGCGAAGCGCATGACCGGATTGGCGGCGCGCTGCTGCCGTTCCTCGCGCGCTTTGATGAGGCGATTTCAGACGATTTGGGCTCGCCCCAGGCCCTCACCGTGTTCGAGGAAGTGCTGGGCATGAAGAAGATGGACCCGGTGCATAAGTTGCAGGTTCTCGCCGCGATGGATGCCGTGCTTGGCCTTGGCGTCATGACGCTGGACCGTGCGGAGCTGCGCATCCGGCCCAAGGGTGTGGCAACTTCGGAAGCGGAGATCGAGGACATCATGGCTCGCCGCAAGGAAGCGCGTGCGGCGAAGGATTTCGCCACCTCCGATGCCCTGCGCGATGAATTATCCGCCAAGGGTGTCGAAGTGATGGATGGCGACCCGCTGGGTTGGGAATGGCAGTTGTGACCATTGCCGTCCTTCCCGCCGTTATCCGGCCTTTGCTGGAAGGGCAGCTTCCCGACGGGATCGAAGCGTTGTGGTGGGAAACTGGCGAGCAGATGGTCGAGCTCGCGCCGCAGGCGGAAATCGGCTGGTTCGACATGTTCGACAAGTCAGCCCCGCTCGAATCCATCCGTCGGTCCACCAATCTCGAATGGCTGAACACCATATTCGCGGGAGTTGACTGGATGCCCTTGGCTGACCTGCGATCGCGTGGCGTCCAGTTGACCAATGGATCAGGTTTCACTTCCAATGCGGTGGCCGAATTTGCCCTGATGGCCATGCTCGCCTTTGCGCGCGGCCATGCCGATATCGTGCGCGCCGCGGACCGGCACGAGTGGCTGGCACCCAGCGTGGAAGGCAAGCGTGAGCTGGCCGGCAGCAAGGTGTTGATCATGGGTTATGGCGAAATCGGACAGGCGGTGGGGCGCATGCTCTCCAGTTTCCGCGCCGAGGTTACTCCCGTGCGCCGCAGCGGGGGCGAGGGCGCTCTCGGCCCCGAGGAATGGCGCAGCCGGATCGGCGAATTCGACTGGGTGGTGCTCGCCATGCCCGGTACGCCAGAGACGTGCGGCATGATCGATGCTGATGTGATCGCCGCGATGAAGCAGGACGCCGTGCTGGTGAATGTCGCGCGCGCCGATATTGTGGACCAGGATGCGCTGATGGCGGCGCTGCTTCGTGGCAGGCTGGGCGGGGCCATCCTCGACCTGACCGATCCTGAGCCCCTGCCGCCCGAGCACCCGTTGTGGGACACGCCCAACTGCCACATCACCATGCACATGGCCGGCCTGCCGACTGAGGCCAACCGCAAGGTGGCGGCGCAGCGCTTCATCGAGAATTGTGGGCACTTTCTGCGCGGCGAACCTATGGTCTCGCAGGTCGATCTGGCATTGGGCTATTAGCGACTGACTCCCGTTTCAACCTCTGTTACGCTTCCCAGAGGCTTGGTTTGGCAAGCCCATTGGGGGGATCACGGAACATGGCGGAAAACGGCAAACAGAAAGCATCGGATCTTTTCATCCAGTGTCTGGAAGAAGAGGGTTGCGAGTATATCTTTGGCGTTCCGGGAGAGGAAAATCTCGATTTTCTCGATTCCCTTTCCCGTTCGGACAAGATCAGGCTAATCCTCACCAGGCATGAGCAGGGCGCGGGTTTCATGGCCGCCACCTATGGTCGCCACACAGGCAAGACCGGTGTCTGCATTGCCACACTCGGCCCAGGCGCGACCAACTTAGTGACGGCTGCGGCCTATGCCCAGCTGGGCGGCATGCCGATGATGATGATCACCGGCCAGAAGCCGATCAAGAAGAGCAAGCAGGGCCGTTTCCAGATCCTCGACGTGGTCGCGATGATGGATCCGATCACCAAATATACGCACCAGCTGGCAGCGGGTGACAACATCCCCAGCCGCGTGCGCGAAGCCTATCGCCTGGCGGAGGAGGAGAAACCCGGCGCGGTGCATCTTGAACTGCCCGAGGACATTGCCGACGAACACACCGATGCAAAGCCGATCCCGCGCTCGGTCGCGCGCCGTCCTTCCGCCGAACCCAAGGCAGTGCGGCAGGCGGTGCAGGCTATCGAGAAAGCCAAGGCGCCAATCCTTGTGATCGGTGCCGGGGCCAATCGCAAGATGACCGGGCGCATGCTGCTGCAATTCGTCGAGAAGACGGGCATCCCCTTCCTCACCACACAGATGGGCAAGGGTGTGATCGATGAACGCCACCCGCTCTTCCTCGGCTGCGCGGCATTGTCAGCGGGCGATTTTGTCCACCGCGCGGTGGAGGATTCGGACTGCATCATCAATGTCGGGCATGACGTGATTGAGAAGCCGCCATTCTTCATGAAGCCCGGCGGGCCAAAGGTCATCCACGTGTCCAGCCGCACGGCGGAAGTGGATCCTGTCTACTTCCCGCAAATCGAGGTGATCGGTGATATCGCCAATGCCATCTGGCAAATGAAGGAAGACATCACGCCCAACCGCAGTTGGAACTTTGACCACATGCTCGCCTATCGCAAGGCGGAGGTGGAGCATACCAGCGCTCTGGCGGGCGACACGCGCTTCCCGATCTTCCCGCCGCATCTTGTGCAGCAGGTGCGCGATTGCATGCCGCACGACGGGATCATCTGCCTCGACAATGGCGTCTACAAGATCTGGTTCGCGCGCGGCTATGAGGCGTATCTTCCCAACACAGTGCTGCTCGACAATGCGCTGGCGACCATGGGGGCGGGCCTGCCTTCTGCCATGATGAGCGCCATGCTCTATCCTGATCGCAAGGTGATGGCGATCTGCGGCGATGGCGGCTTCATGATGAACGACCAGGAGATGGAGACCGCGGTGCGCCTCGGCCTCAACCTGACCGTGCTTATCCTGCGCGACGATGCCTATGGCATGATCCGCTGGAAGCAGGCCAATATGGGCTTCAAGGACTGGGGCCTGACCTATGGCAACCCCGATTTCGTGGTCTTTGCCGAGAGCTTCGGCGCACAGGGGCATCGCGTAGAAAGCAGCGAGCACCTGCGCGAAACGCTCGCCTATTGCCGCGATACGCCGGGCGTGCACTTGATCGATTGTCCGGTCGATTACGCGGAGAACGACCAGATATTGAACATCGACATCAAGAAGCTGTCGAAGGAGCTGTGATGGTCGCTCTCAAGGACACCTATCCGCTCTACCTCAACAACAAGGCCGCGCAGCCCAATGCCGACCTCGAGGTGACGGACAAATATACTGGCGAAGTCGCCTTCCGCACTGCGCTGGCCACGCCCGATGTGATCGAGGAGGCAATTGCCGGTGCGACCCGTGCGGCAGAACCAATGGCGCGGCTGGCGAGCTATGAAAAGCGCGATGTGCTCAATCACTGCGTCGCTCGTTTCAAGGAGCGATTCGACGAACTGGCCTATGCGCTGTGCGTGGAGGCAGGCAAGCCGATCAACGATGCCGAAGGCGAGGTTGGCCGCCTGATCGATACCTTTGGCATCGCTGCAGAGGAGGCGACACGCAATTACGGTGAAGTCCAGCCGCTCGACATTTCCCCGCGCGCCAAAGGCTATATGGGCATGTGGAAGCGGGTGCCGATTGGGCCGTGCAGCTTTATCTCGCCCTTCAACTTCCCGCTCAACCTGGCTGCGCACAAGATTGCGCCTGCCATCGCGGTGGGCTGCCCCTTCGTGATGAAGCCCGCCAGCATGACGCCGCTCGGCGCGATCATTATGGGCGAGGTGCTGTCGGAATGTGATGTGCTGCCTGAAGGCGCCTTTTCCATCCTGCCAGCCAGCCGTGACGGGGCGGATTTGTTCACCACTGACGAGCGGCTGAAGCTGCTCAGCTTCACCGGTTCGCCCGCCGTTGGCTGGGCGCTCAAGGCCAAGGCGGGCAAGAAGCCCGTGGTGCTGGAACTGGGCGGCAATGCAGCGGTGATCGTGGACAAGTATGCCGACCTCGCCCACGCGGTTGATCGCATCATCTTCGGCGCCTTCTACCAGAGCGGCCAGAGCTGCATTGGCGTGCAGCGCATCATCATCCACGAGGAGATATATGATGCCTTCAAGGACCTGCTCGTCGCGAAGACCAGGACGCTCAAGGCAGGCAATCCCAAGGACCGCAGCACCTTCATCGGTCCGATGATTTCGGTGAAGGAGGCCACCCGCCTCAAGGGCTGGATCGATGCCGCCGTCGCCGATGGCGCAACGCTGCTCTGCGGTGGCGGGCTGGAAGGCGCGATGCTGGAGGCAACGCTGCTCGAAGGCGTGAACCCGTCCTGCGATGCTGTGACCGAGGAGGCATTCGGCCCGCTGGCGAACCTCTCCAAATTCTCCGACTGGGACGAAGCGCTGGCAGAGGTCAACAATTCAAAGTTCGGACTGCAGGCGGGCATCTTTACCAGCGACATCCACAAGGTGCTGGAAGCCTGGGACGTGCTTGATGTCGGCGGCGTGGTGGTGAACGATGTCTCTTCCTACCGCGTCGACAACATGCCCTATGGCGGGGTGAAGGATTCCGGTCTTGGCCGAGAAGGCATCCGCTTTGCCATGGAAGACATGACCGAGATCAGGAACCTGGTGATCCGGCGGGTATAGTTTGTCTGGTGAGGTCCATCCCGGCCTCACATCCTCTGCGCTATTCCCTCCGCTTCGCTGCGGGGCGCCTGCGGGCGGGCGTTCGCCCTTGCGGGGCACTATCGTGGCCCGATGTTTGGCTCAACCCTCCTCCAGCAGCAGCAATTCGCAGCTGACCAGCATCAGCGGCGGGTAGAGCCGGTGGTCGACCTCCACCACGGAAGCATCTGCGACTATCTGCCCTGGTATGGTGAATTCATGCTCCGGCAGGAAGGCGATGAAGCACTCTCCCGCTTCCACCGCATCGACGCCTTCGAATTTCAAGTCCACGCGATGCCGCGTCCCGGCGAAGGTGATGCTGGCCCAGCTCTTTTCGGCGTGGCGCGTGATTGTTCCCTGGCCTTGGGCAAGTTCCAGCAGTGCTTCGACCAGTTTTTCTCCCGGTGTGCGGCGCCTGGTGTGCGGAGGTTGGGGGGAGGCTTTGACTTCAATATGCATGGGTACGCTCCCGGTATTCGTTCATGAAATGTTCCACGCGTATTTCCGTTGCTGCACGCGGCAGGCGGCCGTTGCGCAAGTCGAGCACGAAGCGGGGGTCCTTGGCGGCGAGGCGGCCGAACTTGGTGGCCGGCATTCCCGTCCGGCGCAGGAAGACTTCGATCTTGCGAATCAGCATTGCAGGTACCCTCCTTGGAAATCCGTTCATCGCTGGGCGGCGAATCGCCTGAGTTCATTGCTGAATTTTCAAATCCTACTTGTCTAGGAAAATTACATCGTATAGGAAGAAATTTCTTCGCGATGCAGGAAATGGAACATGACACCAAAGGAACGGCTCGCCGAATTGGCCAGGGCAAAGGGCAGCAGTCTTGCTTCACTTTCGCGTATGCTGGGTCGTAATAGTACGTATTTGCAGCAATATATTTCCAAAGGTAGCCCGCGAAAGCTGGAGGAGGAGGATCGCCGAAAGCTGGCTCGCTTCTTTGGTGTCTCCGAGGTGGAATTGGGTGCGGCGCAGGAAAACTCCTACGAAATGGATCGTGATTGGATCGATGTGCCGCGACTGGCGGTAGAAACCTCTGCCGGGCCGGGTGCAGCCAACGGGGAGGAGCTTGTCTTCGATGCCTTCCGCTTCTCGCACAAATGGCTGCGCGAACAGGGGCTGGAACCCGCCAAGTTATCCGCCGTTCGCGTGATCGGCGATTCGATGGAGCCATTGCTGCGCGAAGGCGACGATTTATTGGTGGATCTGAGCCCCAAGGCCTTTCGCGATGGCATCTATGTCGTGCGCATGGACGATAATTTGCTGGTCAAGCGCGTCGCATCGCAGGGCGGAGGGCGCTTTTCCCTGCTCAGCCAGAACCTCGCCTACCCGCCGATTTCGGTGGAAGGCAGCGATTTCGCAATCGTCGGCCGAGTCGTCTGGAAGAGCGGGCGATTGTAATTGTCCCGCCAGCTTGCCACTAAGCCTGTATGAGCGAAGCCCAGAAATCCCCCTTACGTGCTGCCATCATTCCCGTCACAGCATTCCAGCAGAATTGCTCTCTGGTCTGGTGTTCGAAGTCCATGCGCGGGGCGTTGATCGATCCGGGTGGCGATCTCGACAAGCTCAAGGATGCGATTGCGCGATCCGGCGTGAGGGTGGAGAAGATCCTCCTCACCCACGGCCATGCCGATCATTGCGGCCAGGCGGGCATGCTGGCGAAGGAACTGGGCCTGCCGGTCGAAGGGCCGCATGAGGATGACCGTTTCTGGATCAGCCGTCTTGAGGACGACGGGCCGCGTTTCCAGATGCATTGCGAGATCTTCGAGCCCGATCGCTGGCTGAAGGATGGCGACACGGTCTCTTTCGGCGAGATCGAGATGCAGGTGATCCACTGCCCGGGACATACGCCGGGGCACGTGGTCTTCTTCCACCCGCAGACCAAGTTTGCCTTTGTGGGCGACGTGCTGTTCCAGGGGTCTATCGGCCGTACCGATTTCCCCATGAGCAATCATCAGGACCTGATCGACGCAATAACAGGCAAACTCTGGCCGCTGGGGAACGAGGTGACTTTCGTGCCCGGCCATGGTCAGCCGAGCACGTTCGGTCAGGAACGGCAGACCAACCCCTTTGTCGGTGACGCGGCGCTCAGCAAGCACTGAGGGCCGCGCCAGAACCCTCAGATAATGTCGAAGGCTGCCAGCAGAGCTGCCACCGCTAGCGCGATCAGAATGGGCAATGTCAGCAGCATGCCGATCATGCGCGGCTTGGCAGGACCTTCGCTGTCCATTCCGATGCCGTGCGCGATTCTTCCCAGCAAGAAAAGGCCTGCGGCCAAAGCCAGGGGCCATCCGCCATATCCGCTCGCCTCCAGGGCACCGACCAGTATCAGCGCGAAGGGCGTGTATTCCACGAAATTGGCCTGGGCGCGCATTCGCCGCATCAGCATGGGATTTCCCCCATCGCCATGCATGATCTTTTCCTTGCCCCTTACGGACCCGCAGCGAAACGCCAGCCAGAGATTGATGAGTGCTGCGACGGCGGCGGAAATCAGCGTGATTTGAAGTTCGAACATGACAATTCCTCTTTGGGTCCCGATGCAGGTGCTAATGGAGGACTTCATGGCTTGCAACGCCGCGAGAATGGTCTATAGCGCGCGCCTTCGCCGCATCTTAGGGCACCGGAAACCGCGCTTGCGCGGGGGAGGTGCTTGCCCTAGGGCGGCTGCCAACAGTTTTAGCATTTTCAAGGAACAGGTGCCGCAATGGCTGTCCCTAAAAGAAAAACATCTCCGCATCGTCGCGGTAACCGTCGTGCCCATGATTCGTTGAGGGTTGAAGCCTTCCACGAATGCTCCAACTGTGGTGAGCTCAAGCGTCCGCACAATCTGTGCCCCGCTTGCGGCCACTATAACGGTCGCCAGATCGTCGAGCCCAAGGGCATTTAAGCCCGCATTAAAGGGGAAGACTGCGTATGAGCCTGCCGCGTATCGCTATTGATGCGATGGGCGGCGATGAAGGCGTGCGCGTCATGATCTCGGGCGCGGCGCTTGCACGTCGTCGGCATGATCAATTCAATTTCCTGCTGGTGGGTGACGAAGCGCGCATCAAGGCCGCGCTCGACCAGCATCCCGGCATGGCCGGGGCTTCCGAGATTCTCCATTGCGACGATGTGGTGGCAGGCGATGAAAGGCCTACCCAGGCGCTGCGCCGCGCCAAGACCACCAGCATGGGCCTTGCCATCAATGCCGTGAAGTCGGGCGATTGCGGAGCCGCAGTCAGCGCGGGCAACACCGGTGCACTGATGGCGATGAGCAAGCTGGCGCTGCGGACAATGCCGGGTATCGACCGCCCTGCATTGGCGGCGATCATGCCCACGCTTGGCGATAACGATGTGGTCATGCTTGATCTGGGTGCCAACACCGAATGCGATGCGCGCAATCTCGTCCAGTTCGCCATCATGGGCGCCGCCTACTCGCGGATCGTGACGGGCAAGGATACGCCGCGCGTGCGCCTGCTCAATATCGGTACGGAAGATATCAAGGGTACCGGCGACCTGCAGGAAGCGGCCGCGCGCTTGCGTGAAGCATCGGGCCTCTCGCTCGCCTTCCAGGGCTTTGTCGAGGCCGACAAGATCAATCGCGGCGAAGTGGACGTGGTCGTCACGGACGGATTTTCGGGCAATATCGCGCTCAAGGCCATTGAAGGCTCTGCGCGTTTTGTCACTGACCTGCTCAGGAACGCTTTCACTTCCTCGCTGCGTTCCAAGATCGGCTTCCTCGTTTCGCGCCCGGCCACCGAATTGCTGCGCCACCATCTGGATCCGAACAACCACAATGGCGGCGTGTTCCTGGGCCTCAATGGCGTGGTGGTGAAGTCGCATGGCAGCGCCAACACGCAAGGCGTGGCCAATGCGGTTGAAGTGGCCGCCCGTTTGCTGGAGGAAAATTTGACAGAGCGCATTACAGCCGACCTTGCCGAGCTGGGTGAAAACAAATTGCGCGAGAATGGGGCCGGTACCAAGTGATCCGTTCGGTATTCAAAGGCGTTGGCTCTGCGCTCCCGCGCAGGCTGGTCACCAACGAGGAACTTGCGAAGCAGGTCGATACCAGCGACGAATGGATTCGCGAACGGACGGGCATCGCCCAGCGCTATATCGCCGGTGAGGGCGAGACTACTTCCAGCTTGGCGATCAGGGCTGCGCAAGCTGCGCTTGATGATGCCGGCATGACGATCAAGGATATCGATCTCCTTATCCTTGCCACTGCGACGCCCGATGTCACCTTCCCCTCTACCGCCACGATCGTTCAGAAGGGCCTGGGGGGTGCAGGATTTGCGGCCTTCGACGTTGCCGCCGTCTGTTCGGGCTTTCTTTATGCCTTGGGTGCGGCCGATTCGATGCTCAAGAATCGCCTGGCTACCAACGCACTGGTGATTGGCGCCGAGACCTTGAGCCGGATCGTCGATTGGGAAGACCGGTCGACCTGCGTCCTTTTTGGTGATGGTGCGGGTGCGATGGTTATCTCTGCGCAAGAGGTCGAGAGTGAAGGTGGCCCGGGAATCCTGGCTACCAAATTACACGCCGATGGCGAGCACAAGGACTTGCTCTATACCGATGGCGGGCCTTCCACGACCGGTACCGTCGGCAAGCTCAGAATGAAGGGGCGCGAGGTCTTCCGTCACGCTGTCGTCAACCTGGCTCAGGTGCTGAAGGACGTTCTGGACGAATCGGGCCATTCTGCAGAGGAAATCGATTGGGTTGTGCCGCACCAGGCCAACTTCCGCATTTTGGACGCTACGGCCCGTAAACTGGGCTTGCCGATGGAGCGGGTCGTGGTGACGGTGGACCAGCACGCCAACACATCTGCTGCGTCTGTTCCACTCGCTTTCGATACCGCCTGGAAGGACGGGCGGATCAAGCGCGGCGATCTCGTGATGCTGGAAGCCATGGGCGGTGGTTTCACTTGGGGTGCCAGCCTGCTGCGTGTCTAGAAGCCGCGTACACGGCTGTGGAAGGTAACTCACTCGGTAACCTTGCCAAGAGGCGGTGATTCCTGCATTATTGTTTCGGGCCGCGTAGAAAAAAGGAGAAGGAACGCATGGACGCAATGCGATCCGTTGGGACTCTGACCCGTGCCGATCTGGCTGAGACGATCAACCGCAAGATGGGTTTTTCGCGCTCGGAAAGCTTGGACATGGTCGAAGAGATCTTGAGCAAGATGTGTGACGCCATGGCAGATGGCGAGAATGTGAAGATTTCCGGCTTCGGAAGCTTCGTGCTCCGCGACAAGAAAGAACGCATAGGCCGCAATCCCAAAACGGGTGTGGAAGTGCCGATCACGCCGCGCAGGGTCATGACGTTCCGTGCCAGCCAGAAATTGAAAGACAGGATCGCCGAGGGATCGTGAGCGAGCCATCGGCCTCTGTCTTCTTCACGGACGGCAAGGCGCCCGATGCCATGCGCACTATCGGCGAAGTGGCGAGCGGGTTCGGTATCAAGCAGCACATCCTGCGTTATTGGGAACAGCAGTTCCCGATGCTTCGCCCGCTGAAGAGAAGCGGAGGGCGCCGCCTTTACAGGCCGGAAGATGTGGCGTTGGTTGCGGAGATCGACCGCCTGATCAATCTCGAAGGCTACACGTTGAAAGGCGCGCGGCAGGTTATCGAGAGTGGCGATCAAACAGCAGGCGAGGAAATCGTGCGGGATACAGAACCGCGCGCTGCCGATGTTCTGGACAGGCTGAAAGCGGTTCGCGGAAGACTGTCGGACGCGCTCGCTGCCGCCTGACCAAGGGCCGCCCGTTCAGTTGTATTCTGGCCCCAGCTCGGGGTCGAGGTCGCGCGGGCGGGCGAAATGGACGATGCGCCCGCAACCCGGCGCGCAATCATTCCAATCATCGATATCCAGTTCAACAACAGCGAATGTCGCTGTGGGATATTTTGTCATCAATTCGTCGAAGCAGCGGTTCTCGTTCTCCGGACCGACGAGGGAGAGGACAAGTTCCTGCAGACCGGGATTGTGCGCCGCCAGCAGGAGCGCTTCTGCCTCTCCCCCATGTTCACGGATCAACCGGAAAAGCGTGGCCGCATCTGACAGATAGGCTGCCTCGTCAAAGGTAACAGGTTGCGCCAGGCCGGATGCCTCCAATGTGCGTTTGACCCTTTCAGCGGGACTGGCAAGGATTGCATCCCACGCCGCGCCGTGCTTGCGGATGTGTTCGCCTATGAGCGCGGCACCCTTGCGTCCGCGGGCATTTAGACCGCGATCGAAATCTCGCCGGGAAATGTCATCCCAGTCGGATTTGGCATGGCGAAGGAGGCCCAGCAGTTTCACCGCGCTTGCGTATCCTCGGATTCGGTTTGGTTATGGGCGGAAACCCAAACACCTGCTTCGACATGTTGTAAAGCATCCTCCAGCGTCAATCGGGTGACAGGAGTGCCTTGCGGGAATGCACTGAGCAAACGCGAGGGGAAGGCGGCAGACAGCACGATGAAAAAGCCCCGGTCATCCTTGCTGCGGATGAGCCGACCGAAAGCCTGTGCCAGACGCGCACGGATGATCCGGTCATCATGGGCATTGCCACCGTTCGCCGCGCGGCGGGCACGGTGCAGGATACTCGGCTTGGGCCAGGGGACCTGCTCCATCACAACGCAGCGCAGCGAATGGCCGGGCACGTCGACACCATCGCGCAAGGCATCGGTTCCCAGCAGGCTGGAACGCGGATCGTCGCGGAAGATATCGACCAGCGTGCCCGTGTCGATCGGATCGACATGCTGGGCGAACAACGGCAGCCCGGCGCGGGCGAGACGGTCGGCAATGCGGCCATGTACGGCGCGCAGCCGCCGGATCGCCGTGAACAGGCCAAGCACCCCGCCGCGACTTGCCTCGATGATCCGTGCATAGGCCCCGGAAAGTGCGGCCAGGTCACCCTTCTTCACATCGGTGATGATCAGAACTTCGGCATTATTTGCATAGTCGAAGGGGCTCTGCGCCTGTGTCAGCATCGGCGTGATATCGAGATGCTGTGCGCCGGAGCGTTCAACCGCGCTGGCCCAGTCATCGCCGTCCTTTAGCGTGGCGCTGGTCAGCATGACGCCGTGCGTTCCTGCCAGCACGGTGCGGGCGAAGGGCATCATGGGGTCAAGGAAATGGCGATGCAGCCCGACATCATATTCGCGCGCATCCGACCGGTCGACCGCGAGCCAGTCCACGAAATCCGGATTGCATGGCCCGCCCATGCGTTCGAGCAGCGCTTCCCATGCGGCGATCAAGTCTATCCGCCATGCAAGAGATTGGCGTGCGCCTTCGATGCGGGCGCGGCCCTGTGCATCCATCCAGTCGGGCGCATCCTCCTGTATCGCTTCCAGCCTTACGCCGAGGCGGATCAGCGGTTGGCGGACCCGGGCCAGGGCGATAGCCGCCTGTTGCGCCAGTTCGACGAAATTGCCGTCGAGCTGTGCTGCCTCTGTCTCGATGCCATAGCCTGCCTCCTGCCCGCCGCCTTCGTCGCGGGCATAGGTGACGGCGCGCACCGCGGCGAGCAGCGTCTCGATCTCGCCCGAGGGTTCTCCTTCGGCGAGCCGTTGCAGCCATCCGCTGCCGGGCAGGCACTCGGCCGCATGGCAAGCGGCGGCAATCGCTTTGGCTCCCCGTTCGTCATAACTGGAAACATCGGCGAGCCGTGCGGAAAGCCCGCGCCGCCGCCCTTTCGAACCGCGTTCGGGTCCGAGAAGCCAGCGTTTCAGTTCCACCGCCTCCATTCCCGTCAATGCGGCGGAGAAGGTCGAGTCGGCGGCCTCGAAGACGTGGTGGCCCTCGTCAAAAACGATGCGCGTGGGGCGCTGGGCATGGTCGCGACCACGCGCAGCATTGACCATCACCAGCGCATGGTTGGCGATGACAAGGTCGGCCTGCGCGCTTGCCCTGGCGGCACGTTCGATGAAGCATTTGCGGTAATGCGGGCACCCGGCGTAGATACATTCGCCGCGCTGGTCGGTCAGCGACTTGATCGCGCGGCTGCGGAACAAAGTGCCGAGCCACCCTGGCAGGTCCCCGCCGATCATGTCGCCATCGCGGCTATAGGCCGCCCAGCGGGCCACCAGTTGCGCCAGGATCGCCGCGCGCCCGCCAAAGCCGCCTTGCAGGGCGTCCTCCAGGTTGAGCAGGCAGAGATAGTTCTCCCGCCCCTTGCGGATCACCACCGGGCGCGAACCGTCGGGCCGTTCCTCGGGCCAGGCGCGGGCGCTTTCGCTGCGCAACTGCCGCTGCAGGTTCTTGGTGAAGGTGGAGACCCAGACTGTGCCACCCGAGGCCTGCGACCAAAGTGAAGCTGGGGCGAGATAGCCCAGGGTCTTGCCAATGCCCGTACCCGCCTGCGCCAGCAGCATGTGCGGGGCTTCGCGTTTGGTGCGCGGAGCGAATATCCTGGCGACCTCGTTGGCATAGGCCTGCTGTCCCTCGCGCTGTTCGGCGCCTTCGCCTGTCAGTTGCGAGAGCCGGGACTGCACGGCCTGGCTATCCAAGTGCAGTTGTGCGGGTTGCGGGCGGTCACCGGTTTCCTCCCATTCGGGCAGACGCGAAAAGAGCCATTTCTCGGCACGTTCGGGCTGGCGGATGTGCGGAGCAATCACGCCTGCCCAGGGCCAGCGCAGGCGGGCGAGCGATTGCAGCGTGCTCCATGCGCCTTCCCGTTCGGGCCATTCGCCGCTCTCGCAAGCCTCGAGCAAGGCACCCGCGGCTTGCTGCAGGAAACGCGGCACATCATCGCCATCGGCGGGTTCATCCAGGCCCAGGGCATGGGCAAGGCCTTTGGGCGTGGGAACGCAGAACCGTGCCGGATGCACGAAGGCGAAGAGCTCCAGCAGGTCGAGTCCCGACAGGTCCGGATATCCCAAACGCGTCGCCACCAGTGGCGCGTTGACCAGCAGTAGCGGGGTGTCCGCGGCGGCCATCACCGCCTCCCCCTTGCCCACTGTGCGCGTCTCGCCATTGGCGGAGCGCAGCCAGCAGCCGGCATGGCTGGCATGAAGCGCGGGGAGGGGGATTGCGGTCATCGATCAGACCATGCGTAAGGCGGAACGAAAAGTAAACATGTGCGGGGCTGCATTGTCCCAAGAACAAGGGCGGCACCTTGCGGTACCGCCCTCTCTATGATGCTGCGATCGATTGATCAGCTGCGCGGGACACAGCTCCAGCCATCGGGATTGTTGGGATCGCCTTCACCCTCGAAACGCGCGACATTGGGCCACGCGCAATGCGGACGGGTGAGCGAGCCGTCGCGCTTGCCGCCGATCAGACGCTCGGGAGCAATGCCAGTTTCGACCCAGGCATCGAGCGCGCCAAGGTAGTCCACGCTGTCCGCGCCCGGGCCACCGGCGCAATGGCCGACGCCGGGCAGGGTGAAATAGCGATACTGGCTGGCGGCTGCATCGTTGGCGGCCAGCAGCGCCTCGGCATAATCGGCGGAACCGACGGGGCTGGGGCCAGCGTCATTCTCGCCGTGGTACATCAGCAATTTGCCGCCGTGGCCGAAGAAGGCAGAGAGGTCGGTGCTCCTGGCCTCGTACATTTCGGCAAAGGCGCTGCTGCGCACGGTGAGGTAGTTGGCAGCGCTGAAATTCGCCAGTGTCACGCCTTCTTCCGGCGCGAAAAACAGCGGGAAGAGACCGCCAAGGCCGCCGCCGCGCGTGGCATCATTGCCCGTTCCGTCGACACCAACGAAGAACGCCCATCCGGCCTCTCCGCCCTTACGCATGGGAAGCATGGAATAGCTGCCATCCGAAGCGCGCACGCCTTCATAGGCGGACTTCAGCGCGCCGACCTGCGGCGCTGTGAGGCAACTGTCGGTCTTGCCGGCCTCGCACTGCAGGCTGGCGGGATCGAAGCCGCAGTTGGCAGGATCGTTGATCAGCCCGTCTTCCAGTCCGTCTTTGGCATCGCACATGGCAACGGCCGCGTCCTGCACCAGCTGCAGGTCGGCAGGCGTGAAACCTGCCGCGCCGCCGCCTGCGGCAAAATTCTGCGCGCGGAAGACTGAGCTGGTCTGGACCTGCAGAGTATAGACCGGCGCACCCGCGATGATCGCATCATAGTCTTCGGGATAACGCTGGGCTTCCATCAGGCCCATGCGGCCGCCAGTTGAGCATCCCTGATAATATGCACGGCGGTGCTGTGTGCCATAGAAGCTGTCAGCCACGGCCTTGCCCGCCACGGTCATCTCGTGGATTGCGCGGTGGGAGAAGTCCTCGGCACTGGCAGGGCGTTCCACCACCCATTCGTTGGCCCAGACATCGGTGCCCGCATTACCGCCATCGGTCTGCATGGTGGCATAGCCTTTCGACAGGCCGTCCGCCGCACTCATCAGCGTGACATTGCCGGCCCAGCCGCCGCCGCCGAGGCCCAGGACCTTGCCTTCCCAACGCTCGGGCAGACGGAAGACGACGCCAATGGCGGAGCCTTCTGCCGGGGCAAGCGTTGCCGTGACTTCGCAGAAGGCGGGCACGCCCTCGCTGGCTTCCACCCACTGGGAAGCGGCGTTTTCCGCGCCAAGAAGAGATGTGTCGAAAGAGGCGCAATCCTCTGCCGAGGCGATCACGGTTTCGAACGGCGCCTCCTGCGTTTCCGAACAGGCGGCAAGGGCAATTGCCGTCAGGCTGACAGCGGCAAGCTTCTTCATGGTTCTCTCCCAAACCTTGTTTTCGGGCAAAGGCTAGCTTCGGGTTCGTGGCCTGCCAAGCACCTACTGGCACCTGATACAATTAGATGAATCCAGGCACTGGACGATACGCCGCGAATGCAGGGTAATTCCGCGGCGTTCCAGACGGCCCGCCCTTTTTCGTTTCGCGCTTGCGAAAAACTCCCCGTTCGGCAAAAGGCCCGCACCATGTTCGACGATGCACTGATCTCCGCCGCCCGCGTAACCAAGGCCTGGCCCTTCCAGGAGGCCCAGAGGCTTGCAAAGCGGTTCGACGGCGCCAAAGCCACCAAAGACGGTAAGGTCGAGCCTGTGCTGTTCGAAACCGGCTATGGCCCATCGGGCCTGCCGCATATCGGTACTTTCCAGGAAGTGCTGCGCACCACGTTGGTGCGCCGCGCCTATGAAATCGTGGCGAGCGAGGGCGGGGCTCCCGCAGCTACGCGGCTGGTCGCATTTTCCGATGATATGGACGGATTGCGCAAGGTCCCCGACAATGTGCCCAATAAGGACCTGCTCGAGAGCCACCTCGGCAAGCCGTTGACGCGCATTCCCGACCCCTTCGGCACACACGAGAGTTTTGCCCATCACAACAATGCCCGGCTGCGCGAATTCCTCGACCGTTTCGGCTTCGACTACGAATTCGTCTCGGCATCTGACCGTTACAATTCGGGAGCCTTTGACGAGGCGCTGAAGCAGGTCCTCCGCAAGTATGACGATATCCAGGATATCATGCTGCCCACTTTGCGCGAGGAGCGCCGCAGGACCTATTCGCCCGTGCTGCCGATCAGCCCCAAGAGCGGGATTGTGCTGCAGGTTCCCGTTGAAGTGATCGACCCGGAGGCGGGGCTGGTCCGCTTCGAGGATGACGGCGAGATGGTCGATCAGTCGATCCTCGGGGGACGCGCCAAGCTCCAATGGAAGGTCGACTGGGCCATGCGCTGGTATGCGCTGGGCGTCGATTACGAGATGTGCGGCAAGGATCTGACCGACAGCGTCACGCAATCTGGCCGCATCGTGAATGTGCTGGGCGGCCGCAAGCCCGAAGGCATGATTTACGAACTCTTCCTCGATGCCAATGGCGAGAAGATATCCAAGTCCAAGGGCAACGGCCTCTCGATTGAGGAATGGCTGACCTATGGCAGTGAGGAAAGCCTGGGCCATTACATCTACGCCAATCCCAAGAGCGCCAAGCAGCTCCACGTGGGTGTGATCCCGCGCGCGGTGGATGAATACTGGCAGTTCCGCACTGCCATCCCGTCGCAGGATTGGGACAAACGGCTGGGAAACCCGGCCTGGAACCTTCTGCACGCGATGGGTAACGACGATGGCGCGGGTGACAGCCTGCCGGTTACCTACGGCCTGCTGCTCAACCTCGTAGCCGTACTGGGCGCCGATGCCACGCACCAGCAGGTGTGGTCATACCTCGGCAACTACATGCACGATGCCGATCCGGACGATCATCCGGACCTCTACCGGCTGGTCGAGAAGGCGCTCGCCTATAACCGCGATTTCGTTGCGCCCACGCTGAAGAAACGCGCGCCCACCGCGAATGAGGCGGCTGCGCTGCGCGATCTCGATGCCTATCTGGCCTCCGTTCCGGCGGATACTTCGGCGGAGGACTTGCAGACCGAGGTGTATGAAATCGGCAAGAAGGAAGAGCACGGTTTCGAGAACCTGCGCGACTGGTTCAAGGCGCTCTACCAGACGCTGCTGGGCAGCGATCAGGGGCCGCGCATGGGCAGCTTCATCGCGCTCTACGGGATAACAAACAGCCGCAAGCTGATCGCAGAGGCGCTTGAAAGGGCCTGACCGGTACTGAGCGCCTGCTCAATTCCACTTCTCTGCACGATACCATTTGGTGAAGATATATTTCACCCCCTTCACCACGGGCGTGCCCGCGTGGATGGTCTTGTGATTGGGCAGCCCGTCCAGATCGGCATTGTTCCATAGCAGCAGCACGCCGGGTTTGGGCTCGATCGACATACCGAGTTCGGTAAAGTCGGTCGTGCCGCCTTCTTCCACGTCGTTGAGGAATGCCATGGTGGTGTAGCTGCGCTGCCCTCCGCGGCCCATCTCGAAATCCCAATAGCTGGTGTTGGGATGGAACCAGTCATGATGCGGCTTGAACTGCTGGCCAGGCAGGTAGCGCTGGCCCTGGATCGTCTCCCCAAAAGTTGGGTCGATGCCCATAAGATCGTCGATACGCCGGTTGAGTTTCTTGATGAAGGGATCGTGCGGATCGACATCGCCCGAATAGGACGTGCGATAGCCGTCCGAGTAATCGAGGTCGAAGACAGTGGAGGGCTTGGCGACATCGTCGATCAGCTTGATCAGCCGCTCGCATTCCTCGGGCTTGATGAAATCCGCGACGGCATAAATCTCCGCATCTTCCGTTGGGACTTTCCAAACGGCGGGATTGGCGGTCAGGCGATTGCGCACCTGTGCGCCCAGTTTGCGCAGGGCGGGCTGCTGCCTCAGGAACTCTGATCTTGTTTTCACGGCCATGCGGTCTCTTTTCCAAACCCTTTGGAATGGCGCAAGCATGGACTTGGCCGAATTGTGATCGTAAATTCACCATCTGATTGGCACGGGGAGTGAATTCAATGGCTGGAAACAGATATTCGGTTGTCGCGATGCTGCTGCACTGGGCGATTGCCATTGCAGTGATCGTCAATTGGCGCATTGCCGAAAGTGCAGAGCACTTGCCCGATGCCGAGCGAGGTGCCGTCATGGCGAACCATTTTGCACTGGGTATGGCGATCCTGCTGCTTTCGCTTGTGCGCATTGGCTGGCGACTGATCCACAAGCCGCCGCCGCTCAACCCGGCGCTCAAGGCCTGGGAGGCCAAGCTGGCCAAGGTAATGCACGCGGCATTCTATGTCCTGCTGATCGGCTTGCCCCTGCTCGGCTGGATCGGCATCTCCGGCTATGATTTCGCGATCAACATGTATGGCATCGTCTGGCCCATCCTGCCGGTGGGATTTGGCCAGGAAACCGGGCATGAGCTGCTGGAACTTCACGCCACCCTCGCAACCATCATGCTGGCCTTGGTCGCGCTGCATATCCTTGGCAGCATAAAGCACATGGTGGTGGACAAGGACGGCAACCTCTGGCGGATGTTGCCCTTCGGGACTCCCAAGGGCTGATCCGCTGAGGAAAACCCCCGCCGATCGCTCGGCGGGGGTTCCTGTTACCGGCCACTCTTCCGGCAACAAGCCGGTTGGGGGCCTACCAGAAGAAGTTGTGGATCACGTCCACCACCTCGCCGGTGTAGATATCCACCAGCAGAACGTCGTCATAATAGCGCACCCAGCGATAGGGGCCGTAGACGTCCGGCAGGCGATAGCGCCAAGGGTCGCTGATCCAGTAGCGGCTGCCGAAAAACAGGCTGTCGATGTAGAAGCCGATGCTGAAGCGGCGATAGTGATAGTTGCGATAGGGCGCGTAGTAGCGGCCCAGGCGATAGATATCACGGTTGGAATAGCGATAGCGGTTCCAGTCATAGCGCCGGTCGCGGCGCCAGTTATCGCGGTTCCAGCGGCGATAATCGCGCCTGGCATCCCTGCGGGCTTCGCGATAGCCGTCGCGGTATGAGCCGTTCCGGTCGCGGTCGCGGTAGTCGCGATTGCGGTCCCGGTCGCGGTAATCACGATTGCGGTCACCGTCGCGATAGTCGCGATCGCGGCGTTCCTCGCGCCTGTCCTCGCGGCGCTCTTCACGCCGCTGTTCGACCCGGTCGATAGCGCTGCTGTCGACCGCACCGAGCCTCTCGCCCAGGTTGCGCGGCGGGTTGTCGGTCCGCGTCCTTTCCTGATTGCGGTCACGGTCCGTGCGCCGGTTGAGGACTGCACGGGTGCGTTCCTGCTCTTGTTGCGCTGTGCGGATGTTGTCCTGGCGGACATCGCGCCGGATCACGGCAGCACGCTGTTCCCCGCGTTGTTCAATCTGCCGGGCACGTTGTTCGCTGTTGCGATCGACCTGGCGGGCTGCCTGCGGCTGACCCTGTTCCTGCAGGCGTTGCGCCTGACGGTTGCCGCGGTCTTCTACGCGGGCTGCGCGAGCTTCACTGCGTTGCTCGACCTGGCGTGCCTGTTGGCGTGCCTCGCGGATCTGGCTGCGATTATCATCGTTGCTGCGTCGCTCCTGTCGCGACTGCTCCTGCGTGCGCCGGTTCTGGCGGACTTCTCCTTGCTCCTGCGCCGAACTTTCGGAATTCGCCGAAGCCTGAACCGGAAAGGCCGGAACAGCCATGGCCACTGCCAGCGCAGCCAGGCCGCTTGTCTTCAATGTATCGGGCAGGCGCATCATCGCATCCTCCTGCTTGCTGACCTTTGCCGCCGAGTGGCTGCGGCGATTGACTGTTCCGAGTCCTAAGCCCAACGCCCTGTCGCATCTCTGAACCGCTTCGTGTGCCCGCCGTTCATGTTCGCAGCTTGGCAGGCGGTGCGTCTCCTGGGCAGGGTAAGGGGAAGAGGAGGGCTGCAGGAAAGTCCGGCTCAGACTTGGCCTTGCAGGCGATTCCGGCCCTCAATTTTCCGGTGCCGGCAAACCAGTTTTAACCAAATTCGTGGCGTTTTCTGTAGCTTATGCAATTGATATTTTCTTCATCAACTCGCGTTAACATCCGCCTCTCGGTTCGCTAAAGAATAAACGAAGGGCTTCGCAATGAGCGCTCCAAAGACAGTGTTGTTGTTGTCTGACAACCCCGGTGAAGACTATGTCGCCCGCCTCCGTCAGGGGATCAGTTCGACCATAGGAATGTCGGGATGTATCCTCTCTTCGGTAAATGTTTACGGTAAACAGGAATCTGCCGCCGATGTGCTGAAGAGCATGAGTTTTGCCGGCGTTGTCCTTTCACCTCCGGTTTCCGATGACCGGCAGATTCTCTCTCTCATAGAAGCCAGCAAGATCCCCTATGTCCGCATTGCCCCGCTGCTCGATCCCGAGCGCGGCAATGTCGTATGCATGGACGAATTCCAGGCCGCTTCGGCCATTACCGGCCTGCTCACGGCGCGCGGCCATCGCCGGATCGGGATCATGCGCGGACCAAACTCGCAGCTGGTCAGCATGCGGCGCTACAATGGCTATACCAATGCCCTGGGCGCAAAGGGCATTCGCGTGGACCAGACGCTGGTCGCGCAGGGCGATTTCACGCGCAAGTCAGGGCAGGAGCAGGCAGCAAAGCTGTTCGCCGCCAAGCCGACAGCGATCTTCGCCTCGAACGACGAAATGGCGGCAGGCATCATCGATGCGGCGCGAGAGGCGGGGATTTCCATTCCGCGCGATATTTCGATCGTTGGGTATGACGACAATGTGGTGGCATCGCATGTCCACCCGCGCCTGACCACCGTGCGCCAGCCGCTTGAGGCAATGGGCGAAGCGGCGGGCCGCATTATCGGCGAACGTACCCGCAACCCGGGCAGGGCAAACGAATACAAGGTGATCGATTTCGAGATCGTCCAACGCGATTCGGTCGCCGATTGCCGCGAGGTTGTTCCCGTAAGTTAGGAGCAGGTCAGTCCTTCGGGTCGCACCAAGGCTGGCTGGGTTTACACATTTAACACTGTCCAAAGGGAAAAATTCTCTCCCCTCGCAAGGGGGAGCGATGCCGCGTGCCAGCGGCTGGAGAGCCGGACGGTGGAATGAGCCGGGTTTGGGTCTATGCGAGGTGGTGCTGTGTAGGAAAGGGGTTTGATCCCACTTCACCCCGCCCGCTCATGCTGAGCTTGTCGAAGCATCGTCTTTGTTCGGATGGGCTGGACGAAAGAGAAAGACAGTCCTTCGACAAGCTCAGGACGAACGGGGTTCGCTCGACAAACCATTACCCATCGTCATCCCCGCGTAGGCGGGGATCCAGAGCGGTGCCACTCGGGAACTGACAGGATTCCCGCCTTCGCGGGAATGACGAGAGAAACAGATCGAAGCTGGACCCCGGATCAAGTCCGGGGTGACGGCAGATCACCTCGTCAGCTTCTTGTACGCTAATCTCGTAGGCCTATCCGCCGCATCGCCCAGGCGGCGGCGTTTGTCTTCCTCGTAAGCCTCGAAGTTCCCCTCGAACCATTCGACGTGTGAATTGCCTTCGAAGGCGAGGATATGCGTCGCCAGGCGGTCGAGGAAGAAGCGGTCGTGCGAGATGACCACGGCGCAGCCGGCGAAGTTTTCGATCGCGTCTTCCAGCGCCGCCAGCGTTTCCACGTCGAGGTCGTTGGTCGGTTCGTCGAGCAGGAGGACGTTGCCACCCTCCTTCAGCATCTTGGCCATGTGCACGCGGTTGCGTTCACCACCTGACAGCTTGCCGACATTCTTCTGCTGGTCGCTGCCCTTGAAGTTGAAGGCGCCGACATAGGCGCGCGTGCTCATGTCCTGGCCGTTGACCTTCATGTAATCGAGCCCGTCGGAAATCTCTTCCCACACGTTCTTCTTGGGATCGAGGTGGTCGCGGCTCTGGTCGACATAGCCCAGGTGCACGGTGGAGCCGATCTCGATTGTGCCGCTGTCAGGCTGTTCCTTGCCGGTGATGATCCTGAACAGCGTGGATTTGCCCGCGCCGTTGGGGCCGATGACGCCGACAATGCCACCGGGCGGCAGCGTGAAGCTGAGGTTTTCGAACAGCAGCTTGTCGCCATAGGCCTTGGTGATGTTCTTCGCCTCGATCACCTTGCCGCCCAGGCGCTCGGGCACCTGGATGACGATCTGCGCCTTGCCGACCTGGCGGCTGTCCTGCGCATTCTGCAGTTCCTCGAACTTGCGGATACGCGCCTTGCTCTTGGTCTGGCGCGCGGCGGGCGTCTGCCGGATCCATTCGAGTTCGCGGTTGAGCGCCTTCTGCTTGCCGCTTTCCTCGCGGCTTTCCTGCGCCATGCGCTTGGCCTTCTTCTCCAGGTAGGTGGAGTAGTTGCCTTCATAGGGATAGTAGGACCCGCGATCGAGCTCGAGGATCCATTCCACCACATTATCGAGGAAGTAGCGGTCGTGGGTGATCATCAGCACCGCGCCGGCATATTCCTTGAGGTGGTTCTCCAGCCACTGCACGCTTTCGGCGTCAAGGTGGTTGGTCGGTTCGTCCAGCAGCAGGATGGAGGGCTTCTGGATCAGCAGACGGGTGAGGGCGACGCGGCGCTTTTCACCGCCCGACAGGCTTTTCACGCCCATGTCGCCCGGCGGGCAGCGCAGGGCCTCCATTGCCACTTCCAGCTGGTTGTCGAGCGTCCAGCCGTCGACCGCATCGATCTTGTCCTGCAGTTCGCCCATCTCGGCGCCGAGGACGTCGAAATCGGCGTCCGGCTCACACATGAGCGCGCTGATCTCGTTGAAGCGGTCGACCATGTCGGCAATCGGGCGCGCGCCGTCCTTGACGTTCTCGAGCACGGTCTTGCTCTGATCGAGTTCCGGTTCCTGCTCAAGGTAGCCGACGGTGATGTTCTCGCCCGGCCAGGCTTCGCCGGTAAAGTCCTTGTCGATCCCGGCCATGATCTTGATCAGCGTGGACTTGCCCGCGCCGTTGGGTCCGACGATGCCGATCTTGGCGCCCTGGTAGAATTGCAGGTCGATGTTCGACAGCACCGGCTTTTGTGCGCCGGGGAAAGTCTTGGTCATGTCCTTCATGACATAGGCGTATTGGGCGGCCATTCGTCGTCCTTTGCGGGGTATTCGTGGGGTGTATGGATTTGCTCGCGCAGATAGGGGCTAAGTGCGGGCGGGGCAAGGTGAAGTGTAATGGCTCCGCCCCCTTCGCTTGCGCTGGGGAACATTGGCGGAAAACCGTCCCCCGGACGGTTTTCGCTAGCCAAAACTGGTCGGGGAGACAGGATTCGAACCTGCGACCCTCTGTTCCCAAAACAGATGCGCTACCAGGCTGCGCCACTCCCCGACCGATTTCGTGCGGAAGGCTGGTGGGCCCGGCAGGATTCGAACCCGCGACCTAGCCGTTATGAGCGGCCAGCTCTAACCGCTGAGCTACAGGCCCTGCACCACCGGGGCGAACCCCGTTCCGCGGCGCGGGACCTAGCGGCAGCTTGCCACGCTGGCAAGCGGCATGAACATTACTTGCGAATTACCTTGTCCGTGACCTCGCGCAGGCGTGCCCCGGCCTATGCGACGTGCTCGTCCTGGGCCTCGCTGGCCTGGGGCATGATTTCGCCTGGCGAGAGCGGGAGGGTGACGTGCAGCCGCCCCTCCTCGAAGCCGAAAGTGCCGCCGGCAGAGCGAACCTCTGCCTGCGCCAGCCGGAAGGAAAAGCCAGCGCCGAACATGCCCGCAGAGATCACGGGTCGTTCCTCCGGTACAGGCGTTGCATACTTGTCTGGCAGGGCAGCCAGCGCGGCGGGCAGTTCGAGGTCGAGTGCAATCTCTCCTGCGCTGCTGGAGAGCGACACGCTGACATTTTCGCGCAGGGCAAGCGATCCTGCGAGCGTGGCGAAGATGCGCCAGACCATCACCAGAAGCTCCTCGCGCGCCAGGGAGGTGGTGAAGGGTGAGCCCGCCATGCGCAGTTCGAAACCGGCATCGCGGTTGCGCAGCACGCCCTCCAGCCGCTGGATGGTCTGCAACACCACCTCGCGCAGGTCCGCGTCGCCTGCGGCGAGTTCCATCGCACCGGATTCGAGCTTGGTCAGCCGGTCGATCTCGTCAAAGCTGGCCAGGAGCTTGGCCGCATCGACCGCCACGCCAGCCGCAAGTGCGCGATATTCATTGGGAACATGGCCGAACAATTGCTGCTGGATGATTTCGGCAAAACCCTGGATGGCATTCACCGGCGTTCGCAATTCGTGGAGTAGCTGCCGCATGCGGTCTGCCACGCTGTCACCTGACGCGGTATCGTTGGCGGGGGCCGGAAGCGCGAATTCGGGGCGCCTGATGCGGCCAAGATAGCCTGTGAAGTGACCGGCCTCGTCGAATGTCGGTTCGGCATCGACCAGCCATGTACCCGAAATGATACCCGCCCCGTCGATAACCAGCTGCGCCCCGAGCAAGGGATGGTGCGAGCGCATGGCTTCTGCGTCGCCTTCCGCCAGCCGTGCAACCTGACCGGCGAGCTTCATGCCGACCACGAGCGGGGCGAAATCCCCTTCGACCCAGTCGATGCGGCCCTGCGCATTGCTGGAAAACGGGAAATGGTCGAGCGGCCCGATCTGGCCTTCTTCGACCAGGTCACCTAGCGGCAGGCGAGGGGCACCGTCGCTGGTGCGCTTCGCTTCGCGAAATGCTTCGATCCGGCGCAACAGCGCGCGGATTCCGTCGCTCTTGCCAGCCCCGCCGATCTCCGCCGCAGCGGTGCTGTCGATTGCAATTCCTTCTGGCTGCGGCAGCACGCGGTCCTGCACGCCAAGTTGCTCCAACAGTGCCTTGGCGCCGCCAGGAAGATCGCGGCGGTGGCGAAGGAATCCGCGTGCGACGATCGGAAGTTTCGGGATGAGCCGCTGCCAGTCCTTTTCGCTCAGCCGGGCAGTGGCGAGCGCGGCTGCGGCAGGCTTGGCGTCTCCACCAGCGAGAAAGGCCACGATCCTCCGATTGCGCAGGCGCAGGCCCGGCTCGCGCAGGATCCGCGAACGTTCGTCTTCGGGAATTCGTTCGGACAATTCGGCGAGCTTCAGGAAGGCGAGATAGGTCAGGACCGTCGGATTGCGCGTTGCAAGTGCGGGCTGGACCAGCAATCGCTCGCGCTCTTCCGCGTCCATCTGTGCAGCCTGGTCCAGAAATGCGAGGATCTTGCCGTATCGCGGCTCTTCACCTTCGGCTGCCGGCTGGCTGCCCAACAGATCGATCAACTGCCTGAATTGCGTGCGCGCAGCCGTTTCGCCACCCGGACGGGTGCGAAGCACGGTTACGAGACGGTCATCGAACAGCATGTGTTAACGCGAATCCCATTTGCTGCGCAGATTCTTGCGCATCATGCTAATAGACGGTCTTGCCCAAGGCCGCTCGTGCGCCGGATCGCACGTTGCAAAGCGGGACAACAATCTTCATAAAAAATAATGTTTCGGATCGAGCTGCTTTCGCGCATATTTCATTACACAAACGCGTAGCAGTCGAACTTCAACGATGCGGGAAAGAACAATGGCTACTCTGGACAAGATCGACAGGCGGCTTTTGGCAGAGCTGCAGGCAGAAGGCAGGGTGACCAATGTGGACCTTGCAAGCCGCGTGGGCCTGACCGCGCCGCCATGCCTCAGGCGGGTGCGCGCGCTGGAGGATTCGGGCGTCATCCGCGGCTATCATGCAGACCTGGACCCGTCGAAGCTGGGTTTCGCCATCACCGTGTTCGCCATGGTCAGCCTGCGCAGTCAGGCGGAGGAGGACCTGCGGGCATTCGAAAATCACATCAAGGCGCTGCCCGAAGTGCGCGAATGCCACATGCTGAACGGGGAGATCGACTTCATCCTCAAGATCGTCAGCCGTGACCTGCAGAGTTTCCAGGAGTTCCTGACGAGCCACCTGACACCCGCACCCAATGTGGCGAGCGTCAAGACATCGCTGACGATCCGCACCGCGAAGCACGAACCCGGCGTTCCACTGGAGTAGTTGTCATGCGTTTAATCTCTGGCGTTGCTGTGCTGATGGCTGCGATTTCGGTTTCGACGGCGGCTCACCATTCCTTCGCCGTTTTCTTCGACGAAACGCGTACGGTCGCGATTGAAGGGCAGGTGACTGCTTTCCGTTTCACCAATCCGCATGCCACGATTGCACTCGATGTGATCGGTAGTGATGGCAATATCGAGAAGTGGCGCGTCGAGACGACGGCCCCTGTCGTGCTGCAGCGGCGTGGCTGGTCGCGGAGCAGCCTGCATGCGGGCGACAGGGTCAAGATCGATGGCTGGCCTTCGCGTGACGGCAAACCCTATTTGCGCCTGCGCAGCGCCACCACGCTTGATGGCACGCCAATCGGTCAGGCTTTCACGGTGGGTGAGGATTGATGCGCAAGGCATTGTTTGTTCTGGCATTCCTTGCCAGCCCTGTTGCCGCGCAGGATCATCCCGATTTGTCCGGTTTCTGGGCTCCCGACTTCGGCCCGGTGGATCGCCCGAAGGATTTGATGGACAAGCTGCCCGATGGCGTGGGGATGGTGGAGGATGCCGGTGCGGCAGAATTTCCGCGCGGCGAATTCGGTGAACTGGTGCTGACGCCCGAAGCCGCCGCGCATGCCGGAACCTGGCAGGCCGAAAACGACATGACGATTGCCCGCGTCTGCCTGCCGCCCAGCATCGTCTATTCCATCCAGGGACCATTCCCTTGGGAAGTGCACCAGACAGACGATCTGATTGTTTTCAAGTACGAATATTTCGACCAGATGCGCCTGATCTTCATGGATGGCCGCGAGCATCCGGGTGAGGATTTTCCGCACACCAAGATGGGCTTTTCGACCGGGCACTGGGATGGCGACGAACTGGTGGTGGACACCACCCATATCGCTGCATCGACCATCACCAATAACGGTCTCGATCACACGGACGATATCGTGATGCAGGAACGCTACCGGCTGGTAGACGGCGGAACGCGCCTTGTCTCGACCCAGTGGTTCAGCGATCCGGCCGTGATCGAGAATGAAGGCGCGCGCTTCATCAGCTGGTCAAGGCGCGCGGGCGAGCACGTCTATCCTTATGAATGCGACCCGAGTTTTGCGCTCGAATATCAGAGTGTTGGGGCAGAGTAGAACCTACTCCACCCCCCGCTTTGCCAGGTACTCTTCCAGCCATTTGATCGTGTAATCGCCTGACAATATGTCGGGCTGCTTGATCAGTTCGGCGTGCAGCGGGATCGAGGTCTTCACGCCTTCGACCACCATCTCCTCCAGCGCGCGTTTCAGGCGCATGATGCAGCCTTCGCGCGTGCGGCCGTAGACGATCAGCTTGGCGATCATGGAATCGTAATAGGGCGGGATGGAGTAACCGGCATAGAGCCCGCTATCGACGCGCACATGCATGCCGCCCGCCGGGTGGTAGGCGGTGACCTTGCCGGGGCTGGGCACGAAGGTGAACGGGTCTTCGGCATTGATGCGGCATTCGATAGAATGCCCAGAGAAAACCAGTTCCTCCTGCTTCACCGATAGCGCCTTGCCATCGGCAATGCGGATCTGTTCGCGCACCAGATCGACGCCGGTGATCGCCTCTGTCACCGGATGCTCCACCTGCAAACGGGTGTTCATCTCGATGAAGTAGAACTCGCCATCTTCCCACAGGAATTCGATCGTGCCCGCGCCGCGATATCCCATGTCGGCCATGGCATTGGCGACGATGCCGCCCATGCGCTCGCGCTCTTCGGGCGTGATGACGGGGGAGGGGGCTTCCTCGAAAACCTTCTGGTGGCGGCGCTGCAGGCTGCAATCGCGCTCCCCCAGATGGATGGCATTGCCCTTGCCGTCACCGAACACCTGGAATTCGATATGCCGCGGATTGCCGAGGTATTTCTCCAGGTACATCGTATCGTCGCCAAAGGCGGCCTTGGCTTCGGACATGGCCCGCTTGACCAGCGGTTCCATCAACTTCGCATCGGGAATGACCTGCATTCCGCGTCCGCCGCCGCCGGCTGCGGCCTTGGCAATCACCGGATAGCCGATCTCGTCGGCAACCTTGCGCATTTCGTCGAAATCGGAAATCGCGCCGTCGGAGCCGGGAACCAGCGGCAGGCCAAGATTACCGGCGGTCTTCTTCGCCTGCACCTTGTCGCCCATGGTGCGGATATGTTCGGGCTTGGGTCCGATCCAGACGATGCCGTGCGCCTCGACGATATCGGCGAACTGCGCATTTTCGGACAGGAAGCCGTATCCGGGATGGATCGCATCCGCGCCGGTGACTTCGGCGGCGGAGATGATCGCGGCGGTGTTGAGGTAACTGTCGGCCGCCGCAGGTGGGCCGATGCAGACGGCATGGTCTGCCAGCCGCACATGCATGGCATCGGCATCGGCGGTGGAATGGACCGCCACGGTCTCGATCCCCATTTCATGCGCCGCGCGATGGATACGCAGGGCAATTTCCCCGCGATTGGCAATCAGGATGCGTGTAATCGCCATGTCCAGCCTCAGCCGATGACGACGAGGGGCTGGTCGTATTCGACCGGCTGGCCGTTCTCCACCAGCAATTGCTGGATGGTGCCGTCCCTGGGCGCGGTGATGGGGTTCATCACCTTCATGGCTTCGACGATCAACAAGGTATCGCCCGTCTTCACACTGTCACCGACCTTCACGAAGGCGTCTGCACCGGGTTCGGCGCACATATAGGCGGTGCCCACCATCGGGGATTTCACCGCGTTGGATAAGTCGGCTGCGGGCGCTTCTGCAGGAGCCACGGGCGCAGCAGCAACAGGCACTGCGGCCGGTGCAGGTACAGCCACAACCGGCGCAATACCACCGCCGCGCGAGACGCGAATCTTGCGGTCGCCATCTTCCACTTCGATTTCCGTCAGACCGGTTTCGGCCAGCATATCTGCCAGTTCGCGAACCAGCTTGCTATCGATCTTCATTGCGGCGCTGCGCCCGGTGGAGCCTTTGGTTTCGGCCATGCAAACCTCTTTATGGGTAGATTTCTGTCCAACGCGCTAGTTCGTGCGGCGCGTCATGGCAAGGCCTGCGCGCCTAAGACCAGCCAGATTATAGCGCGGCGATATACTCCAGAGCCTCAACGTATCCCTTCACGCCATGCCCCTGAATCGTATGGGCTGCGGCCATTCCTACATAGGAAATGTGGCGGAATTCCTCGCGCGTGGTCGGGTCGGAAATGTGGACTTCGATGACCGGCACAGTGATTGCCTTGATCGCATCGTAGAGCGCGATACTGGTATGCGTCAGCGCGCCGGCATTGAGGATGATCGCCCTGGCATCCTCGGCAAAGGCCTCATGCATCCAGTCGAGGATGTGGCCTTCGTGGTTGGACTGGCGCACGTCCACGCGCAGATCCAGATCCTGCGCGCGGTCTTCCAGCATGGCCGCGACATCGTCGAGCGTGTTCGAGCCATAAATCTCCGGCTCGCGCAGGCCGAGCAGGTTCAGGTTCGGGCCGTTGAGGACATAGACGGTATTGGACATGACTGCGCATTAGCGGTGCCAAGCGCACATGCAAAGCGTTTCAGGCCCGCGCCGGGATGGTGAGTGAAGAGCCTACCTCTCCACGCCCTTGATCTTCCCCCATTGGCGGGCCGCAGTATAGCCGAGGTAGCCGGTGCCGAAGAGCGCGTAGAGCGGTTCGGGCAGGCCATTGAGGTAGGCATTCATGCCCGTGGCAATGTCGCGCGCGGCGTCAGGGCGGAAGGCGGCGAGGATTCCCATCGGGATAGCGAAGAGCAGCATCACATACATGACATAGAGGAAGCTGGGCCGGGCGCGGCTGGTCCAGGGGTCGCTCGAATGCGCCTCGGCGATGATGGCGGACATGCGCGCCTCGATCATCTGCAATTCCTGCGCTCCCTCCATGCGGAGCAGCTCCAGCTTGGCGCGGTCGCGCGCTTCCTTGTCCGGGATCACCTTGTCGATGATCGATGCGATGGGGCCGATAAGCGTGTCGAGTAGGGCCATGATTACGCTCCCAATTTGCGATTCGCCGTGGGGAATGTGCGGCAAACCGTTCTGTAGGAAAGGGGTTTCGGTCAAAGCGCATTTGCATTGGGGCGGGTGAACGTCCTAGGAAGCCGCCAAAAGTGACGGAGAGCCTCCACAAATGGGACTGAACAGCATCATGGCGCAGCGCTATTCGAGCGGCGCGATCCTGCTCCACTGGTTGATTGCATTCGCGCTCGCCGCCGAAATGGCGATCGGCTTCACCATGCCTCACGATGCCAGCGGCTTTGCACTGTACCAGCTGCACAAGAGCATCGGCATTACCATCCTGCTGCTGAGCGTCCTGCGCCTTGTGTGGCGGCTGATGTTCAAGGCTCCGCCCAAGGTGGAACGGGGGTTTGCCGGTTTCCTCGCCTCTGCCGTGCATGTGCTGCTTTATGCCTTCATGGTGCTCGCGCCGCTGACCGGGTGGCTGATCGTGTCGAGTGCCGAGATCGATGTCCCCACATTGCTGTTCGGCATTGTGCCCTGGCCGCATCTGCCGGTGGCGCAATCGCTCAACCATACCTTCGAGGAGGCGCACGAGCTGATTGCCTTCATCGGTATCGCCCTGTTCCTGCTGCATGTGGCGGGGGCGCTGCGGCACCAGTTCACGAAAGGCGACAACTATCTTTCGCGCATGGCCCCGGGCAGCGGCGCCGGTCCGGCGATGCTGCTGACAGCAGGCGTATTCCTGCTGGGCGGTGCGGTCTTCTTCGGTATCGGCCCGCGCGAGGAGGAGCATGACCACGCTACGGATCATGGAACCGAAGTCGAAGCACACGAGCATGAAGATGCAGCCGAAGGCGACGCGACCGGCGAAGCCGCAGGCGAACACGATCACAGCACGCATGATCATGATGAAGCGGCAGGCACGGACGATGCCGCTGCGACAGAAGCTGCCGCAGCCGCCGAAGCAGCCGCTGCTGCTCAGGCAGCGGCCGGACCCGCACCCAGTTGGACCATCCAGCCCGGCGGGTCGCTACGCTTCTCGGTCGCCAGCGGCGACATGCAGATGAACGGCAGTTTCGGCAGCTGGGGCGGGCGCATCGCGATGGACCCCGCCAATCCGGCCACCGCGCAGATTTCCATCGATATCCAGCTTTCCAGCGCCACGCTGGGAGATTCGACGCAGGACGAGATGCTGCGCGGCGCAGATTTCCTTGCCGCAAGCGCAAACCCCACCGCGACCTGGCGTTCCACCTCTGTCACCAGCCAGGGGGATGGCAATTACCGCGCCAACGGCACGCTGACCCTGAAGGGAGCATCGCGTCCGCAATCGCTTGCCTTCCGTCTGGCGGGCAGTGGCAACAGGCGCTCTGTCAGCGGACAGGCTGTGATCGATCGCAATGCCTTCCGCATCGGCGTGGGTGACGCCGCGGGTGGCCTGGGCGGCAACGTCACGGTCAACTTCGCCTTCGACGCGACGCGCCGTTAGGCACGCCGCGCGAAGTCGAACGTTTTCCTATTCGTAAATCGTGTAGCCTTCTTCGTCCACCGGGTTGCGATCGTTCTGCGAACACTGGAATTCGATCAGCGTACCATGCCGGTCGCGCCGGTATTGCACGGTGGTTTCCCACGGCTCTTCAAATGCCTCGGGATCGGACATACGCATTTCGTTGATCAGGATATTCGGATCGTCTGCCGAAAGGTGGATGCGCTCCTCCAGCACGAACTGGTCCGAATGGTAGGCGCCGTCATTGATCTCGAGCTCGGGCGAAATGCCCACGGTATGGACCACCAGCGTATCGCCTTCCCAATGGCCGATCGAATGGCCGTGATAGGTCGGGTCGATCTCCTCCAGCGGCGGGTGTTCGCGCCCGTCGGTCCAGATCGTGCGCGTCTGCATCCAGGCTTCCTGATTGATGGTGACGCGTCCCGGAGTGAACAGGAATTCGTAGGGGTATTGCGGCAGGCGCATGATGCCCGGCAGGCCCGGCGGCGAGCAATTGCCGCGCGGCCTGCGCTCGATGCCATTGTTGGCGCGCACTTCGGCTCGCCATTCCTGCAGCCGCAGCTGGTATTCGCCCTTGAGCTTCAGCTCGGCGGGGGGCGGCGCATCGGGGTCGCGCTGGAAGGACACGAACCAGATCCCGCCCCAGTCGGGCAGTGCGTCGAGCTCGTGGAAGCGCCCCTTGGCAAAACCGGCGGCGTCGCTTGCGGCGATGCCTTCGGGCGCAGGGGAGGATACCTGCGCTGTGGCAGGAATGGAGGCAAGGATCAGCCCGGCGGCAAACGCGGCAGCGATCCTCACTCGACAGTCCCCAGCGATGATCCGTTGGGCAGCTCGATCCCGGCATACGCACCGCCCTGTGCGCCGCTACGCAGCGGGTGGACATGGAGTTTCACCTTGTCGCCTTGCTGCACGGTGCGTCTGGTCCAGCCTTCAAGTGCCAGGTTGTTCGGGCTGGTCATTTCGATCGACCATTCCTCGGCCTTGCCGCCCACCTGGGCGTTGACCCGGATGAAGGCATGCGGGTTCGACCAGCGGAATTGCACCACGGTGCCTTCGAGAACGATGGTGCGCTGCATGTCGAACATGGAATAGGAATGATGGGCAAAAACCGCAGCAGGCACTGCAAGTGCAGTCAGGGAAAGCGCGGCAAATATCTGTTTCATGGCATTATTCATCACTAGCGCTCCTTCCTTAGAGACTGGGCACGTTCACCGGCTCGCCGTTCTTCGGCATGCCGCTGTCGAGCACGGTTCCATCTGCTTTCACCAGGTCGAGGAAAAGTCCGCCATGCGCACCATCGCGCAATGGATTCATGCGCAGGGTTACCCGCTCTCCCGATCGCAGCGATACGCGGCTCCAGCCCTGTCGTTTGAGATTGTTGGGGCTGTTGAGCTCGATGCTCCAATGCACCGTGCGCCCCTGCTGCGGCACGTCCATCTCGATGAAGGCGTGGGGGTTGGTCCACTGGAACTCCGTCACCGTGCCTTCCAGAGTCATGATCTGGCGCTGGTTGAACATGGCGAAGCTGTGATGCGCGGCGGCAGGCAGGGCCACGCCCATCGCCAGCAAAGCCGCGGCTGCAAGAAACCTCATTCTCCGTCCTCCCCGATCTGGGTCATGCCGCGATCCTCGGCAGTCTCGCTGCCAAGGTCCGTGCCCGGCAGGTTGGCGTTATAGGCCAGGATGCAGTTTGCTTCATTAATGTCAGTGTAATCGGCGCGAAGGAAACGCTTGGTCGATTTCCATTCGCCTTCCCACATGTTGGGATCGATCAGCTGGTATTCGATTTCCATCACCGTGCCACCTTCCACCAGGCGAATGCGCTCGACCATCTCGAAATCATATGAAATCGGGATGCCAAGGTCGATCCAGTGATTGTCGGTCTCGAAATACTTGGTGTGCACCACCAGCGTATCGCCTTCGAAATGGCCCACGCTCTCGCCATTGTAGCTCGGCACCACCAGGTCCGGATCGGAGAAGTCGCGCCCGTCGAGGAAGATCGTGCGGACCGAATTGTTGAAGCCGGAGATCATGTAGACCGCGGTGGGAATCTGGATGAAGGCATGCGGCCAGACGCGCGTCATGATCATCGGCATGCCCGGCGGGTAGCATTGGCCGATCGAATCGCGATATGTTTCCCCGCGGGCCGAGGCGAGCGGCTGCTCGATCAGCGCCTCGATCCCCTCGGGGCCGAATTGCGGATAGGGCGGGCCGAACATGTAATCGGCAAAACCCTTTGACAGGTCAATGAACCATGTGCCGGTGATGTTGATCGGGGCAGGGGGCCTGTCGGCATTGAGATTGGCCGGCGCCAGCGCGCCCAGATATCCCGGATGCTTGGGGATCATGCCTTCCAGGCGCTCGCGCGGGATCGGCGTGAGCGGACGGACTACTTCGGGTTGTTCGGGCGCCTGTTCCGCCTCTTGCGCCGCCAGATTGGTGGATACGAGGCAGGCGAGCCCTGCCATCAGCGTTGCCGCAAGTTTCATGCTCTCTCCCTTTCGGCCTGTTGCTAACGACCGTTATGATCGCAGAGTAGCGCCGATCGCGGACAAGGCAAGCTGGAGGGGGAACAAATGCAGCAGGGATTTCCACTGGTCGGGACGACTGGATTCGAACCAGCGACCCCTACACCCCCAGTATAGTGCGCTACCAGACTGCGCCACGTCCCGAGACCAGTGGAGAGCCGCGCCTATAGGCACCTCCACTGCGCAAGGCAAGCCGGTCGATTGCCCTCCTGTTGCATTACTGCTAGGCGCTGCGCCCACGTGCCGGGGAGGGGGTTGAACATCAGCCAATCGCGGCCATGTAGTTCGCTTCTGATATCCATTTCCTGATGGGAAATTTCTATGCTCGATTTTCTCGCCGCCGGTGCATCGTCCGCAGGAGGAGGCCTGATAGGCTTCATTCCGATTATCGGCATGGTGCTGATCTTCTGGTTCCTGATCATCCGTCCGCAAATGAAGCAGCAGAAAGCGCACAAGGCCAAGGTCGCTTCGGTGAAGCGCAACGACAAGGTTGTGACCTCCAGTGGCATAATCGGCAAAGTGACCAAGGTGGATGACGAATATGCCGAGGTCGAGATTGCCCAGGGCGTGCGCGTGCAAATGGTCAAATCGATGATCGGCGACATCCTGCCCCCCGGCGGCAAGCCGGCCAACGACTGACCGATAGGCCGCAAAACCATGCTCGACTTTCCGCGCTGGAAGAGGATTTGGCTCTGGGGGATTACCGCCATTGTCATGCTGGCCGCGCTGCCATCGCTGGCATCGTTGACCAATACGCCCTGGCCCGAGTCCCTGCCCGACAAGACGGTTAACCTGGGGCTCGACCTTGCCGGGGGCAGCCACATCCTGCTTGAGGCAGACCAGAGCCAGGTCGCCCAGCAGCGGCTTGAGAACATGGAAGAAGCAGTCCGCAATGCCTTGGCGGATGAAGATCCTGCCATCCGCATCGGCGATATTTCCACCGCCGATGGCCGCCTTTCCTTCCTGCTGGATGATCCCGCTCAAGTTGATGCAGCGCGCGAAGCGATCCTGCCTCTGATGAACGGCGCGGGGCTGGTGAGCGAATGGAACCTTGAGGTTGTCGACGGCAACCGCATGCTCCTGACGCAGACCGAATCGGGCCTGCAGGACGCGATCACACTGGCGATGGACAGCGCGACCGATGTCGTGCGTCGCCGCATCGACTCGCTTGGTACCAGGGAGCCCACGATCATCCGCCAGGGCGATAACCGCATCGTGGTGCAGGTGCCCGGACTGGCCGACCCTGAGGAACTGAAAGCCCTTCTGGGGCAGACCGCACGGCTGGAATTCAAGCTGCTCGATACGCAGGCGCTGCAGACGGAAATCGCTCAAGGTATAGCGCGTCCCGGCAGCGAACTGGTGCCCGGTGCGCCCGGTGGTGATTACGAGGGTACAGTCCTCGCAGTGAAGCGGCTGGGCGGCGTGCGCGGCGATTCACTCACCGGCGCGCAGCAGACCTTTGACCCACAGACCAATGAGCCTGCCGTTTCGATCACGTTTGATTCGCAAGGCACGCAGCGCTTTGCCCGCCTGACTACGGACAACGTGAACCGCCAGTTCGCCATTATCCTGGACGGAAGGGTCCTTTCCGCACCCACAATCCGGGAACCGATCCTGGCGGGCACTTCACAGATCACGGGCGGCTTCACGGTAAAGTCGGCGACACAGCTGGCCATCTCTCTCAATTCGGGCGCGCTTCCGGTTGACCTCACCGTCGTGGAAGAACGCACCGTCGGCCCGGACCTCGGCGCGGAATCGATCAGGACCGGAACCATCGCGATGGGCATCGGAACGCTGCTGGTGATCCTGCTGATGGTTTCGACCTACGGTCGCTTCGGCCTCTATGCGACCGCTGCGCTGTTCATCAACGTGCTGATGATCCTTGGTATCATGGCCGTGCTCAGCACCACGCTGACGCTTCCCGGCATCGCCGGCTTCGTACTCACCATCGGTGCCGCGGTAGACGCCAACGTGCTGATCTATGAACGCATCCGTGAGGAGCGAAAACGCGGACGGCGCGTGGTCGCCGCGGTCGAGAATGGCTACAAGGAGGCCAGCCGCGCGATCTATGATGCCAACGTTACGAACTTCATCGCCGGTGTGTTGCTGTTCCTGTTCGGCTCCGGACCGGTTCGCGGCTTCGCCGTGGTTCTGATTATCGGCCTGTTCACCTCCGTCTTCACGGGCGTGACGCTGACCCGCATGTGGGTTGCCGGCTGGCTGCGCAAGGCGCGGCCTTCGGACATCAACGTGTAAGGGAAGGGTAGGATTATGCGACTTCTCAAGCTCGTCCCGGATGACACGAACATCAAGTTCCTGAAGTGGCGCTTGCCCTTCTACGTGGTCAGCGTGCTGCTGATCATCGCCAGCTGGGGTCTCGTTTATACCAATGGCCTCAACTACGGCGTGGACTTCGCCGGCGGCCAGGAAGTGCGTCTCACTTTCGAGCAGATGGAAGAGGCGCCTATTGACGACCTGCGCGAGCGCGTGACCGCTCTCGGCTATGGTGATCCCGTCGTGCAGCGCTTCGGCGGCGCGAATGAAGTCTCCATCCGCGTCCGCCTGCCCGAGGAGGTGGAGGGCGTTCCCGGAGCGGCGGCCGAGATTGGTAACCAGGTCATCGCCACGATCAAGGACGCCTATGAGGGCGTTCGCCAGGACGGCAACGACACGGTGTCCGGCAAGGTGGCCAGCGAATTCCGCGATACGGCGCTGCAGGCCCTGATCTTCGCCATGCTGGCCATCGCACTCTACATCTGGGTCAGATTCGAATGGCAGTTCGGTGTCGGCGCGCTGTTCGCGCTGTTCCATGACGTGTCGCTGACATTGGGCATGTTCGCGCTGTTGCAGCTCGAATTCAGCCTGCAGATCATTGCCGCGATCCTCGCCATCATCGGTTATTCGCTGAACGATACGATCGTGGTCTATGACCGCATCCGCGAGAACCTGAAGAAATATCGCAAGATGCCCATTCCCGAGCTCCTCGACCTCTCGGTGAACGAGACGCTGGCGCGCACGGTGATGACCTCGCTGACCTTGCTGATAGCGCTGGTCCCGCTGTTGCTGTTCGGCCCTGCAAGCCTGTTCGGCCTGACTGCCGCGATTACGCTGGGCATCTTCGTGGGTACCTACAGCTCGGTCTACATGGCTGCGCCGATCCTGATCTGGCTGGGCGTGAGTTCGGACAGCTTCGTGCCGCGCGAAAGCGTGGCCGATGTGCAGGAGAAGAAGGCCCGCGGCGAAGCCTGACGGGTCTCCCCGCGAGGCTAGAGCTTGCGCACGAGCATTTCGGCGACCGCCAGCCAAGCGGGGTTGTCGATGACGATCTGACGCTGCCCGATCCCGGGCGGCAGCAAGCCGACCATTGCGCCCTGCCTGTCGATCAGCCTGCCGAATGCGAAGCGCCCGCCGCTGCGCGGGACGAGCACGTCGCGGTTGATGATGCTTGCTGCATTGTCTGGCGCAACCTGCCGCATCCATAGCTGGTCACCGCTGCGATATTCGCCTTGGGGCGCCTCGACAGTGAGGCACAGCAGTGTTTCGCCATCCTTCAGCTGCGTCGGCAGGATGGCATCGCGCGGCTTGCCGAGCGGTTCCGCGCCCTGGTCCGTCAGGCGGGCGACGATCTGCGGCACGGCTTCCCCGGAGCTTTTTACCAGCAGTTCGGGATCAACTCCCAGCGCTGCGCCGATACGGTTCATCCATACCAGCGAGAGATTGCGCATGCCCGTCTCGAGCCTGCCGATGGTTTGCGCCGTCGTTTGTGGTTCGCAGGCGGCAGCCACCTCAGCCAGGGTCATGCCCTTCTGCTTGCGAATATCGCGGATGCGGTTGATCACGCGCACTCTCCATCAATAACCAAATCGGTTTCTTCTTTCCTACACATCTCACCATTTGGCAAGGGCACTGTCCACAGCGAGAGGAGGGGATTCGCATGCAACGTGAACTGGTGGAACGCGAACTGACCAGCGAGGGGCCACGTCGCGAGGGCGGAGTAAGCCGCCGCCGCAGGAGCGTCACGGTCAACCTGGCGGAGAGCCCGCTTGCATGGCTCCATGCCCACGGTCATCTTGATGGTCGGCTCTTCGATGCCGGCGAACGTCTGCGCGCGGATTATGAGCGCGCGCAACTTTCCCCGAACATCACCATGCGCTGGGACGCGGTGCGGGTGAAGGGATCGGGTGACCAGGGGCTGACCCCGACCGAGCGCCAGATCGCAGCGCGCCAACGATTCGACGGCGCGCTGGCGCAGGCGGGAAAGGGACTGCAGGACATCCTGTGGCGTGTGGTCTGCGCGGGCGAGACATTGCCGGTCGCCGAAAAGTGCCTGCAATGGCCTGCCCGCAGTGGCAAGCTCGTGCTCAGGCTGGCGCTGGACCGCGTGGCGGA
>JAHEBH010000034.1 GCA_024642335.1 Erythrobacter sp. | reverse complement strand
TGGCTCCCCGAGTTGGATTCGAACCAACGACCAAGTGATTAACAGTCACCTACTCTACCGCTGAGCTATCGGGGAGCAGCCCGACAGGCAGGTGAGGGCCTATATGGGGGTGATTCCGCTTTGGCAAGCCCGGTTTTCAACCTCTGCGGACTTCCTTGGTAAAAGCCCGATTCAGACCACGAATTGCTCGGCGACGATCCGGTCATCCAGCGCATGGCCGGGATCGAACAGCAGCGTCATTTCCATTTCGCGGGCAATCTCGATATGAACTTCGGCGACGTCGCGATATTCTTTCTGGTCGGCGACCACGGCAACCGGGCGCTTGGCAGGTTCGCGGATCTTGAAGGATACGCGGCTGGCATCAGGCAGGATGGCGCCCCGCCAGCGACGCGGGCGGAAGGGGCTGATCGGCGTCAGCGCCAGCACCTGGGAATCGAGCGGCAGAATCGGCCCGTTGGCGGACAGGTTGTAGGCCGTCGAGCCGACCGGTGTTGCCAGCAATATTCCGTCGCCCGCCAGTTCCGGGATACGCACCTTGCCGTTGACGCTGACTTCGATCTTGGCGGTCTGGCGCGTTTCACGCAGCAGGCTGACTTCGTTGATGGCACAGGAGGTATGCGTCTTGCCTTCCTGGTCCACCGCCTCCATCCGCAACGGACACACGCTTACCGGTTTGGACCTGGCGATCCTCTTGATCAGACCTTCACAGTCGCGGTGACGGTTCATCAGGAAACCGACGGTCCCCAGGTTGAGGCCGTAGGCGGGCAAAACGCGATGTTCGTCCAGCATCTGGTGCAGTGCGTCGAGCATGAAGCCATCGCCGCCCAGGACCACCACGGCTTCTGCCTTCTCCAGCGGCACCCAGTCGTGGCAGTTGGCCAGTTCGTCGGACGCCTTGCGTGCACGGTCGGTAGGCGATGCGAGCAGCGCCAGGCGATTCAGATCGATTTGTGAGCCGTTTGTCCCCATGCGCACAGACACTAGTCGCAGCGTCCCGATTTGCAACGCAACTTGCAACGGTGCGTGACCTTGGTGCCTGTTTGGGCCAAGAACATGGTCATGTCGCAGACGCACACCAGTCAGAATTGTCGCCGCAAGGGTGACCGGCGTACAAGGCCGACGCATCCATTGGCCGAAGTGCTGACAGGAGCGATTGCGCGTGACGAGGTCGAAGTCCTTTTCCAACCGCAGTTTTCCTGCGTGGATGGCAGCATTGTCGGTGCAGAAGCGCTCGCACGCTGGGAGTACAAGGACCACGAGGTGATGACCGGGGACGAGTTGTTCGAAATCGCCGGTCGTTCCGAGTTGGCGCTTGGACTCTCGCAACATGTTTTCGATGCAGCCCTTCTAGAGGCGCGCAAGTGGCCTGGCGGGCTTTCGCTGTCGCTCAACATTACCGCGGGCGACCTGGACGATCCGGAGTTTGCCGGGCGCATGGCCGCTTCGCTGTCGCAGAGCGGATTCGCGCCGGAATGCCTGATGCTGGAGATTACCGAACAGGCGCTGGTCGATGAGCTGGAAGGCTCCGCCGAACGGTTGCAGCACCTGGTCGAACTTGGCGTGAAGGTTGCGCTCGACGATTTCGGCGCAGGCTTCTGCAACTTCCGCTATCTCAAGTCCCTGCCGCTCCATTCCCTGAAGCTGGACCGCAGCATGGTCGAAGGGATTGGCTCGGACCAGCGCGATCTTGAAGTGCTGCGCGGCATTATTGCGATGGCTAGCGCGCTGGACCTTGCGGTTGTTGCAGAGGGAATCGAAACGCAGGCGCAACGCGAAGCTGTCACGCGCGAGGGATGCTCCTACTGGCAGGGTTTCCTGGGAGCAAAGCCGATGACGGGCGCCGAGCTTTTGGGATTCGTATCCGCTAGGCCGCTCTTTTTTCAGCCTTCCTGACAATCCCGCTCAGACCCTTGGTCAACTGCAACAGGCCGTTGAGGCGGCTCTGTGGATCGCCCCATGCACGGTTGATCACCAGTTTCATGTCCGGGCGCAGCTTGGCACTGTCCTGCAACCTTTCGACATATGCGATGAGCCCCATCGGATCAGGGAAATGATCGTTGTGGAAGGTCACCAGCGTCCCGCGCGCGCCGACATCGATCTTTGAGACATGCGCGGCGATGGCCTGATGCTTGATTTCGATAAGGCGGATGAGGTTCTTTGTCGGTTCGGGCAAAGCGCCGAAACGGTCAATCATTTCGGCAGCCATAGCCTCGATCTCCGCCTGGTCGCGCGCATCGTTGAGGCGGCGGTAGAGCGCCATGCGCACGGCAAGATCGGGCACATAGTCTTCCGGGATCATGATCGGCGCATCGACGGTGATCTGCGGGGAGAGGCCCTCGCGATCATCGGCCTTCAGGCCCAGTTCGCCTGCCTTGGCCGCCAGGATCGCATCTTCCAGCATCGACTGGTAGAGTTCGAAGCCGACTTCACGGATGTGGCCCGATTGTTCGTCGCCCAAGAGGTTGCCCGCACCGCGAATGTCGAGATCGTGACTGGCAAGCTGGAAGCCGGCGCCCAGTGAATCGAGATCGCCCAGAACCTTGAGTCGCTTTTCCGCCACTTCAGTCAGAGCGGAGTTGGCGGGAGTGGTGAGATAGGCATAGGCGCGGATCTTGGCGCGGCCCACGCGGCCGCGGAGCTGGTAGAGCTGGGCGAGGCCGAAGCGGTCCGCGCGGTGGATGATGATGGTGTTGGCGCTGGGAATGTCGAGCCCGCTTTCGACGATGGTGGTCGACAGAAGCACTTCGTATTTCTTCTCGTAGAAGGCGCTCATCCGCTCTTCCACTTCGCCCGCAGACATCTGGCCATGCGCGGCGACGAAGCGGATTTCGGGCACATGCTCGTGCAGCCAGTCGGACACCGGTTCCATGTCGGTAATGCGCGGCACGACGATGAAGCTCTGTCCGCCGCGATGGTGTTCTCGCAGCAGCGCCTCGCGCATTACCATGTCGTCCCACTCCATCACATATGTGCGCACAGCCAGGCGATCGACCGGCGGCGTCTGGATGGTGGAAAGTTCGCGCAGCCCGCTCATCGCCATCTGCAGCGTGCGCGGGATCGGCGTGGCGGTGAGCGTCAGTACATGCACATCGGTGCGCAACTGCTTGAGCTTTTCCTTGTGATTGACGCCAAAGCGCTGTTCCTCGTCCACGATGACGAGGCCGAGTTTCCTGAACCTGGTGTTCTTTGACAGGATCGCATGGGTGCCGATCACGATATCAACCTGGCCGCTCTCCAGGCCTTCGCGCGTCGCCTTCATTTCCGCGGCGGGGACGAGGCGGGAGAGGCGCCCGATCTTGAGCGGGAAGCCGGCGAAGCGCTCGCAGAAGCCCTGATAATGCTGTCGGGCAAGCAAGGTGGTAGGTGCGATCAGCGCCACCTGCTGACCGGCCATCGCGGCGACGAAAGCGGCGCGCAACGCCACCTCGGTCTTGCCGAAACCGACATCGCCGCAGACGAGGCGGTCCATCGGTCTGCCTTCGGACAGGTCCTTCAACACATCGGCGATGGCGGCATCCTGATCGTCCGTTTCCTCCCACGGGAAGCGGTCGATGAACTGGTTGTAGCCGCCTTCTTCCACCTCGAAGACGGGAGCCTTCTTGAGTGCGCGTGCGGCCGCGACCTGCATCAGTTCGCCCGCGATTTCGCGAATACGTTCCTTGAGGCGTGAACGGCGCTTCTGCCATGCCTCGCCGCCCAGGCGGTCGAGCATGGCGCCCTCTTCCGAGGAGCCATAGCGCGTGAGGACATCGATATTCTCGACCGGGATGTAAAGCTTGTCGCCGCCCTTGTATTCCAGCATCACGCAATCGTGCTGGCTCTTGCCGACAGGGACAGGCTCCAGTCCGAGATATTTGCCGATGCCGTGCTCTAAATGGACCACCAGATCGCCGCGCCGCAGCGCCTGCAATTCGGCAAGGAAGGCGTCGGCATCCTTCTTTTTCTTGCGGCGTCGGACAAGGCGATCGCCGAGCAGATCCTGCTCCGTGACCAGTTCCAGCTCGTCATTGGCAAAGCCGGTATCGAGCGGCAGGACGAGAGCGACAGGCTTTCCTTTGGCGGACTTGCCCAGCGCATCCTGCCAGCTTTCAGCCATCGCCATTTCGGCCCCGGCTTCGCCAATGATCGAGGCAATGCGGCTGCGCGATCCTTCGGAATAGGCGGCGAGGATGGGGCGCTTGCCTGCCTTGCCAAGGTCCGTGAAATGGCGCGCGGCGGCGGCATAGGCATTCTGGCCTGCCGAGCGTTCGGGCGTGAAATCGCGCGCGGAGCGGAAGCCGAAGTCCACCACCTTGTCGCTCTCCGGTTCGGCAAAGATCACGCTCTTGTGGATCGGCTGCGCGGTGACAGCCGCATCCAGCTCCTCGCGCGTGACGTAGAGTGCCTTGGGGTCAAGCGGGCGGTAGGAGCCCTTGGCCTGGCCCGCGATCTCGCGCCGCTGGCGGTGGTAATCGGCGATATCGGTCAGCCGTTCCTCTGCGGCTTGCAACGCCCCGGCATCGATCACGACCTGATCCTCAGTCGACAGGTGATCGAAGATCGTGCACAGCTTTTCCTCGAACAGCGGCAGCCAGTGCTCCATGCCGGCCAGACGCCGCCCGTCGCTCACCGCCTCATACAGCGGGTCCTGCGTCGCCGCGGCACCGAACAGTTCGCGATAATGGCTGCGGAAGCGCTTGATGCTGTCATCGTCGATCAGCGCTTCGCTGGCAGGCAAGAGAAGATGTCCTTCCATTGTCCCGGTGGTGCGCTGCGTCTGTGGATCGAACAGGCGCAGGCTTTCCAGCTCGTCGCCGAAGAAGTCGAGCCGCAAGCCGCCGTCGAGGCCGGAGGGATAGATATCGAAGATCGACCCGCGCACCGCGAATTCACCGGTGTCGGCCACCGTATCGGTGCGGCTGTATCCTTGCCGCACAAGCAGCGCGATCAGGCTTTCATGCCCGATCGTGGTGCCCGGCTTGAGCTCGCGCACCGCCTCGCGAATGCGGAACGGGGTGAGCACGCGCTGGAGCACGGCATTGATCGTGGTGACGAACAGCTGGTTCTTTTTCTTGCCCGTTTGCAGCTTGTAGAGCGCGGACAGGCGCCGTGCAGACACGGACAGCGCCGGGCTGGCGCGGTCGAAGGGCAGGCAGTCCCACGCCGAAAACTCGATCACCTGCATTTCGGGCGCGAAGAAGTGCGCTGCATCGGTCACCGCGCGCATGGCGGCATCGTCTGGCGCGATGAAAACAGCACGGCCCGTGCTGGCGCGCGCCAGATCCGCCATCACCAGCGGCTGGCTTCCGCGTGCGACATTGGCCAGAGTCAGTGGCTGTTTGGCGGAAATGATGCGTGCAAAATCAGTCATTTATCTCTTCGTTTCAGGCGTCTGTCGCACGCGCAATTGCCCGCCGGCGATATTCCAGGGGAATCCGCAGGCGGGTCAGGTGATATGTTGCAAGCGCCCTATGTGCTGCAGGCGTTCACCGCAAGTCAGATCGTGACGTAATCGATCCGCTGGAATTTTTCGAGCATGGGGCCGTGAAAGCGTTCGGGCACGCTCTGCGATTGCAACGCCCAGGCCATGACATCGACATCGTCCGCTTCGAGCAACGCTTCGAACCACTGCATGTCCTCTTCAACCCATTCAGCATGGTAGCGATCGAAGTAGCCGCCGATCATGTAATCGGCTTCGCGCGTGCCGCGATGCCATGCGCGGAATTTCATGCGGGCAAGACGTGGTGGAAGGCTCATGCGCGCCTCCTACCGAAGGCCATCGCAATGCGCTAGAGCCAAGCCATGCGGCCCGATATTCTCAACCCCTTGTTTGCCGAGACGGACAGCCTTGAGGGCGTTGGCCCCAAGCTGAAGAAGCCGCTCGAGAAGCTGGGCCTCATGCGGCTGCGCGATCTTGCCTATCACCTGCCCGAACGTTTCGTGACGCGGCACGCTGTATCTGACCTCGACGAGGCGGGCGAGGGGGAGCAGATCGTCATCGCGCTGACAGTGGTGGAGCACCGCGCGGCGCGCAGCAATCGCGGGCCTTACCGCGTGCTGGCGCAGGACGAAAAGGGCAATATCTGCGCGCTCACCTATTTCGGGCGCGCCAGCTACACGGCGAAGAAGACGTTGCCGGTAGGTGAGAAGCGCTGGGTGGCAGGCAGGCTCGACCGGTTCGGCGAAATGTTGCAGATCGTCCACCCGGACCACGTGGCGAAGGAGAGCAGTGGCCTCGCCGGCAGACTGGTGGAGCCGGTCTATCGCCTGTCCGAAGGATTGACGCAGCCGCGCATCGCGGGGCTGGTGGCGCAGGCACTGGAGAAGGCGCCCGAACTGCCCGAATGGATCGAGCCGGGCGTGCTCGACCAGCAGAAATGGCCCGCCTGGCACGATGCGCTGATGCTGGCGCACAAGGCGGAGCACGCTTCTGCGCGCGACAGGCTCGCCTATGACGAACTCTTCGCCAACGCGCTGGCGCTGATGCTGGTGCGGCAATCGAACCGCAAGCGGCGCGGGCAATCGCTGCAGGGTGACGGGCATCTGCGCGGCAAGCTGCAACTGCCGTTCCCGCTTACCGGCGCGCAGCAGCGATCGATCGGCGAGATCATCGGCGACATGGCGCAGGAGGCACCGATGTTGCGCCTGCTGCAGGGCGATGTCGGCGCTGGCAAGACGGTGGTGGCGCTCGAGGCCATGCTGGTGGCGGTGGAGGCGGGAGCGCAGGCGGCAATGCTGGCGCCTACAGAAATCCTCGCCCGCCAGCATTACGAGACGCTCAGGAAACTCGCCGCGCCCACCGGGGTCGAGATCGCCCTGCTCACCGGGCGCGACAAGGGCAGGGGGCGGGAAAGCATCCTGATGGGGCTGCTCGACGGATCGATCCAGATCGTCATCGGCACCCATGCAATCTTCCAGGATACGGTGAACTACAGGAACCTTGGCCTGGTGGTGATCGACGAGCAGCACCGCTTTGGCGTGTCGCAGCGCCTGCTGCTGACGGGCAAAGGCAAGGTCACACCGCACACGCTGTCGATGACGGCGACGCCGATCCCGCGCACGCTGGTGCTGGCGCAATATGGGGAGATGGACGTCAGCCGCCTCGATGAAATGCCACCGGGCCGCAAACCCATCGTCACGCGCGTGGTTGCGCTGGACCGGATGGAAGAGATCGTCGCGGGCGTCGAGCGGCAGTTGCAAACGGGGCAGCAAGCCTTCTGGGTCTGTCCCATGGTGCATGACAATGAGGAGACGGACCTCGCCGCCGCCGAGGCGCGATATGCCGCGCTCAAGCACCGCTTCGGGGATGATGTCGTGCTGGTCCACGGACAGCAACCGCCCGAGGTGAAGGATGCCGCGATGGAGCGCTTCGTGGCCGGTGACGCGAAACTGATGGTGGCGACCACGGTGATCGAGGTGGGCGTGGACGTGCCCAATGCAACTTTGGTGGTGATCGAACAGGCCGAGCGTTTCGGCCTTGCCCAGCTCCACCAGTTGCGCGGCCGCGTGGGCCGCGGATCGGAACAGGCGGTGTGCCTGCTATTGCGCGGAGAACAAATCTCGGAAACGGGGCGCAAGCGCCTGGCCCTGATGCGCGAGACGCAAGACGGTTTCCGCCTGGCAGAGGAAGACCTGGAACTGCGCGGCGGCGGCGAATTGCTCGGCACGCGCCAGTCGGGGGACGAGGCCTTCAACATCGCCACGCTCGAACAGATCACTCGCCTGCTGCCCATGGCCAATGACGATGCCAAGCTGCTGATCGACCGCGATGGCGGGCTGGACAGCAACAGGGGGCAGGCCGCGCGCGTGCTGCTCTATTTGCTCGAACGCGACTGGGGTGTACAGACGCTCAGGAGTGGGTAAAAACTTTACTTTCAATCCAATCATAAACGCCACGACCCGGGGGAGGGACGTCTAAATGAGAAGTGATAGTGTTTGGGGCAAATGCCCGTCGAAGCTGGTGAAATCCGCGATCAAGTCTTCAACCGTGTTCGCAGGACTCGCCTTTGCCACCAGTGCGCAGGCAGCATGCGATCGCGAAATGCTGCAGCAGTTGGCGGACACCTATATCGACGCGCAGAAGACCGGGAATCCCGCTTCCGTGCCGCTTGCCGAAGGTGCCTATTACGGTGAAAACGACATTCCGATGGCGATTGCCGATGGCGCGCTTTCCGGCGCGATGACGGTCGATTTTACCCGCAACCTGCTCGACACCACGCAATGCGCGACGTTTACCGAGCTGGTCGCCGCCAACAATCCGCACCCCTATGTGATCCACACGCGCATGGAGGTGAACGAGGACGGCCAGGTGAAAGTCATGGAATCGGTGGTCACCGACGAGGATGACTGGGTGTTCGGCGCCGAACCCTTCCTAACCTACACTTCGGCTGAAGACTGGAGCGAGATTCCTGCCCCGGCGGAACCAGCCAATCCGCGCAATCCGAGTGACCCGCGCAAGACTATCCAATACGCCGCCGAAGCCTATATCAACAATTGGGGCGATCCTTACCTGCCGGTCCCGCATGGCACGCCCTGTTCGCGACTGGAAGGCCGGCTTTATACCGGCGCGAACAATCCTGAAGGCCAAACCTGCACGATGGGTGCCTTCCCGCAACCGATCCAGACCGGCAGCCGCCGCTATGTGATTGACGAGACGATTGGTGCGATCAACATCTTCCATCGCTTCTCATGGCTTGATGCCGGCGTAGGTCCGTATCACCCGGGCATTCCGGTCAGCCATGTGTTCCGCGTGGAGAACGGCCAGAACCGCTATATCCACGAGGTGACTTCCTGCATCACGCCTAAATGCGGGCGGGGGTTCTAGAAAGGTTGAGTGCGCGCCGACTTGCGAGCGAACAGCGGGGAACCCGTTAACCGCTCGCAGGTCGGTGGAAGCGCAGTCATTTATGTGCTGGCCGGGCATTCGCTTGCAATTTTTTTACATTACACTATATGAAAATTGCCTAACGTCGCCTGCGACGGAATTTGATTACCGCTTAAGCGGCCCCTTTTTCCATTTCATGCTGCACGGCTCCGCCTCGGGATACGCCCGTGAGCGGACGATTTCTTGCATGCGAGATTCTGGATTGGCGAAAGAAGAGCTCCTTACGATGGAGGGCGAGATCAACGAGGTCCTGCCCGATGGACGCTTCGGCGTCACACTCGATAACGAGCATCGGATTATCGCCTATACGGCCGGCAAGATGCGCCGTTTCCGGATCCGATCGGTCGTTGGAGACCGCGTGCACGTGGAGATGACGCCTTACGATCTGAGCAAAGGCCGGATCGTTTACCGCGAACGGACGCCCGGGCAAGGTCCCGGCGGCGGCCGCAATCGGGGTTTCAGGCGTTGACACATATTACAACACGGCAGCCAATCGGCTGTCGACAAGGACATAATGAATTACAGTTTTTACGGCGCGAGCACGCGCCATTCTACCCGCCCCGGCAACCGCATGGGCAAGCGTGGACACATCGGAAGCCAACTGGATATCCCCGCGCTTCTTTCGACACTGGAACTGCGACAGTTGGTCGCGGCGATGGTCGATTGAGGATCGAGAATACAAGCGGCCATGCCTCCGGCATCTCCGCAACAGGCTGGAGACCGCAAATGGACCTCAATCTCGAATACGCTGCGCACCAGCAGGCTCTGATGTCTGCGAAGGCTGCGCGCAGCGATAAAGATCGCCATGCACATCTGTTGCAGGCATCGATCATCGCAGATAGGATAAGCGCTTTCCAGAAACGGCTTGGCGCCGCCGCCGCATGCGCATGGAGCGCGTCGCAACTTGCAACAACGGCCAGCACCTGATCGCGCGGATAGCGCAAGTGCTGGTCCAACATATTGCTCTCGTTGAATTTCGACGGGTATCGACGAATTGGCTACGGACCAGGAACAGCAACGTTCCCGATCTACGAGACGACGACTTCCTTTCAATTGACGACTTGACGCACGACCCCGGCCCGCAATCTCGCGGCCGGATTTTTGAGTTTCTTGAAAGGAAACGACTATGACTGTTGGTACCGTAAAATTCTTTAACGAAGACAAGGGCTATGGCTTTATCCAGCCCGATGATGGCTCTGCTGATAGCTTTGTGCACATCTCGGCCGTCCAGGCAGCTGGCATGACCACGCTGAACAAGGAACAGCGCCTGAACTACGAGGTCGAAATGGGCCGCAATGGCAAGGCTAGCGCCGTGAACCTTTCGGCTGCGGATTGAACCTGAACCATGGGCGTGGTGAATTTCCGCCACGCCCATACTCCCTCCTGCCCAGGAGTAGCCGATGGCCGATACTTTCAAATTCTATTGCGAACGCGCCGATGCGGCTGCGACCGCAGCACAGAACACGACACTGGACAATGTGCGAGAGCGCGAACTGCGCGCAGAGAAAACCTGGCGAGGGCTCGCCATGAAGGCGCAGGCCGTTGCAGTTCAGCGCGAAGAGGTTGAGCGGGAAAAGGCCGAGCGACGGGCTTCGGAGCTCGAGCTGGAGAAGCTGGCAACCGACAGGAGCATGGGTGCGTCCTGACCAGCAGCGAGCGCAGACTGGCGACCAGGGCAAGCATGAAGCACTCTCGCCCGTCACATGTTTGCCTGTTGTTTCCGATCACCTGCGGCGCGTGCATTGCTGTGCGCCCAGGTTTGCGTACGGCACCTGAGAGAATGCCGCGCTGCCGCCTACCGTTCCATTTTTAGCAGGAGCTATATCCATGTCCCAAGGTCCCGTTCGTCCCTTCCTGATATCAAAGAATGAGAACGGCGAGTTCCAGCTCACCGTGCGTGATACGCACTACAATTCACAGGATTACCCGATCGTCACGTCCCATCTGCAGCAGGGAACCTTCAAGTCCGCCGCTGCCGCCAGGGCATTCGCCCAGGAAAAGTTTAACGCGAAAGTCGGCGAATTCGCGATGAAATAGGGCGAGTTCCTCCGCTATTTCCTACTCGCCTGATACCTGCAATGCCTCCAGCGGTTTTCTGTCGCGGGATGGTGCATGTCATTTCCAGCCGATCATTCACAGTCCCGTCTGTTCATGCAGGGCGCCTTTAGGCTGAACGCAATTTCCTCTTTGGACAGTGTTAAATGTGTAAACCCAGCCGCCGCCACCCTCGTCAAACTTCGCGCAGGTTTGACCCACGCCAAGGAACTGGCATTTGCCGCTGGAGTAGCCATATAGGCGCACATCAGAACACATAACTCCACGGGACTGCACATGACCGACACTCAGCTTACCGCCGCCGACCAGTCTGACGACATCAAGCGCGTCTTTGCATTGCAGCAGGCGCATCAGTGGGACGTCAAGGCCTCTTCCGCCGATGCGCGCAAGGCCAAGCTTGCCAAGCTGAAGGCGGCCATCGGCGCACACACCGATGATATCATCGCCGCCGTGCGCAAGGATACGCGCAAGCCCGAGGGCGAAATCCGCATAACCGAAGTGCTCAACATCCTTGGCAATATCCAGCTCAATATCGACAATCTCGAAGACTGGATGAAGCCGACCGAGGTTACCCCCACCAACAACCCTGATGACAAGGCGATGATCGTGCCCGAAGCGCGCGGCGTGTGCCTGATCCTGGGGCCGTGGAACTTCCCGATCGGCCTCGTCTTCGGTCCGCTCGCCGCCGCCGTTGCTGCGGGCAATTGCTGCATCGTCAAGCTGACCGACCTGTGCCCTAACACCGCCAAGATCGCCAAGCAGATCGTCGAGGAAGTGTTCGAGGAGAACGAGGTTGCCGTGTTCGAAGGCGATGTCTCTGTGGCCGAGGCACTGCTGGCCCTGCCGTTCAACCACATCTTCTTTACCGGCAGCACGCGCGTGGGCAAGATCGTGATGGCCGCCGCCGCCAAGCACCTTGCCAGCGTGACGCTGGAACTGGGCGGCAAGTCCCCCGTCATCATTGATGAAGGCGCGGATGTTGCCGCCATCGGTGCGGCTCTGGCCGGTGCCAAGCAGTTCAACGGCGGGCAGGCCTGCATCTGCCCTGACTATGTTTTCGTAAAAGACAGCCAGAAGGATGCGTTGGTCGAAAGCTTCAAGACCAATGTCGCGAACAACCTCTATGAGGAAGGCAAGATCAACAAGGAGGCAATCGCGCAGATCGTCAATGAAGGCAATTTCGCCCGCGTGAAGAGCCTGTATGACGATGCCGTGGCGCAGGGCGCGACGGTTGCTGCGGGCGGTGTGCTGGAAGCCGAAGACCTCACCATCCACCCGACCATGCTGACCGATGTCACTCCGCAGATGAAGATCCTGCAGGAAGAGATCTTTGCGCCTGTCTTGCCGGTGATGACCTATGACAATCTCGACCAGGTGATTTCCTATATCGAGGCGCGCGACAAGCCGCTGGCGCTCTACATCTTCAGCGGCAACCAGGACAATGTGGACAAGGTCCTGGCCCGCACCTCCTCAGGCGGTGTGACTGTCAATGGCGTGTTTTCGCATTACCTCGAAAACCGGCTGCCCTTTGGCGGCGTGAATGGCAGCGGCATCGGCAGCTATCATGGCCACTTCGGCTTCAAGGCCTTCAGCCACGAGCGCGCCGTCTACATGCATATGGCGGCCTGACGCGCGCCCTCAGTTGGAGTGCGCGGCGGCGAGGTGCTGCGCCAGCAGGTCACTGCCGTAGTCGTTGCCGTTGGGCGTGCGCACGATGGTATGGATATGATCGCGCGTGGGGCGTCCCGGCGGGTTGATCATCCCGGTGCCGACGGGAGGCTGGTGGTCGAACTCGATCAGGATCACCGGGCTGTGGATGCGGTAATAGAAGACCGCGTCATCTTCGGTTGATCCGATCCACGCGAAGTATGTCTCTGCGAGGTGGGCTTCGACCTCTTCCATCCGCACTGCTGCATGCGGTTCGCGCATGGCGCCGACGTAGGATTCGATTAGCGAGTTCAGCATGGTTTGCTGGCTGGCTGACATCGCGGTTGCCTGAAGACCTGCATAGTCAAGGGCGAGGTTGTCCTGCTGCGCTCCGGCAACCATGTCCTGGCCGGTCTTGCGCGCATTGAGGGTGGCCTGTGCTTGTTGGTCCGCAGACAAGCTTTGTGCCAGCGCCAGGCCGATGTCCTGTTGTGCCTGCAATACTACGTTGCCGTCTGTGCTGCCTTGCCGCGAGATCACCGGCTCGCCGCCCCAGAACGTCGGCGTCATTACCACCTGGTCGCCCAGCACGAAGTAGTTGATGATGAGGTGGTGCCCGTCCAGCTGCCAGCCCCACGGCTCTGTGGCAGAAGGCGTGCCCATGATGGTGAAGTAATAGAGTTCCGGGTCGTAATAGTCGGCGGTATCGGGATTGAGTTCCTTCAGCGCCTGGTCGGTCAGCATGATCGCCTGGCTCTGTTCCATGCCCCGCGCGCTGAGCGATGCGGAGAGCAGCGCCATCGCGGCGGTCTTCTGGTCCTCGGTCATCTCGACCAGCGGCGTTCCGCGGCGCGAATATATGCCGTTGTCGACATTGAGCCAGCGCCGCCATTCAAGGTCCGTCACAGGAAAATGCGTGCGCATCAGCTGCGACGGGGAAAGTGAGGCGAGGAATGCGCTTGCCGCTGTGCGCACCGGCTCTGTGGAAACGCCAGTGCTGCGGATGGGGAACAGGCCTGTGCGAACGCCGTCAGATGTATGCACACCAACAAAGGGCCGCGCGATGCCTTCGTCCTCTGCCTGTTGGAACCGCTCCTTCAGCGGCATGATGCCAGCGGGAAAGCCCTGGCCTGTCGCGGTGGCGGCGATGGACGCCAGTGCACAGCCGGTGATCGATGAAAGAACAATTGTCCTGCGCGCCATAGAAACCCCCTTAATCCCCAGCGCGACCCGGACTTGTTGTTGCCTGTTCAGCATCGCAGCCATAAACGACTGCATCACTCCGAACAACGCAAAGCAAGCACCTTGATCCTCTCCACCTTCGAATGGACCATTGCCAAGCGCTACATGATGCCCGGGCGGAGCGAGGCGGTGATTGCGCTTGTCGCTTCCATTTCCATCGGCGTTGTGATGCTGTCGGTTGCCATGCTGGTCATCGTGATGAGCGTGATGAACGGCTTTCGCGCAGAATTGCTCGAACGGATCACGGGCTTGAACGGCCATGCCGTGGTGCAGGCCTATGGCGGCAGGATGGACGATTGGCGGGGCGTGCTGGAAGAAGTGCGCTCCACGCCAGGCGTCACCCGGGCGCAGCCGATGATCGATGCGCCGCTGCTCGCCACCTTCAATGGCCGTGCAGAGGCGGTGCTGGTGCGGGGCAATCTGTCAGAGGATATCGAACGGCTGGCTCCCAACGTGCTGCTGGGGGATATGGACAGCCTGCGGCCCGAGGCGCGCAACATCGCCATCGGATCGCGACTGGCGCTGAAGATGGGCGCGCGGCTGGGCGATGTGATCACGGTGATCAATCCGCAGGGCCGCTCGACTCCCTTCGGCACGGTGCCGCGCCAGATCGGCTATACCATCACCGCGATTTTCGAAGTGGGCGTTTATGACTTCGACGAGCGCTTCGTGATCATGCCCCTGAAGAACGCGCAGACGCTGCTGCTGATGGGCGATGCCGTCAGCGTGATCGAGGTAACGACCGAAGACGCCGATCGCGTAGGCGAAATCATGGCACCGGTGGCCGAAAGCCTGAACGGTCGTGCCGTCGTGACTATCTGGCAGGAAATGAACGCATCGCTGTTCGAGGCCTTGCAGGTCGAGCGCGTAGCCATGGCCTTCGCGCTCGGAATCATCGTGCTGGTAGCGGCCTTCAACATCCTGTCTTCACTGGTGATGCTGGTGCGATCCAAGACACGCGATATCGCCATCATGCGCACCATGGGCGCGCGGCGGAAAAGCCTTCTCAAAATCTTTGTAACGGCGGGCTCGATCGTCGGCGCGCTGGGGACCTTTGCCGGCCTGCTGCTCGGCTTCATCGTGCTCTACTTCCGCCAGCCGATTGTCGGCGTGATCGAGGGGCTGAGCGGGCAGGAATTGTGGAACCCCGAAGTGCGCTTCCTGACCGAATTGCCCGCGCGCGTTGACCCCGTGGAAATATTCGCCATCGCCTTCATGGCCATGGGGCTGAGCTTCCTCGCCACGCTTTATCCCGCCTGGCGTGCGGCCAATACCGATCCGGTGGAGGTGCTGCGCTATGAATGAACGGACACCCATCGTCTCGCTACGAAACCTTGCGCGCAACTTCGAGCAGGGCGGCGAGGTTATCGAAGTGCTGCGCGGTGTCGACCTTGATGTGATGCCGGGCGAAATCGTCGCGCTGCTGGGGCCGTCCGGCTCGGGAAAGTCGACCATGCTGCAAGCGGTGGGCCTGCTCGAAGGCGGCTTCGACGGCAGCATCACCATGGCTGGCGTCGATGCGAGCGATGCCGATGCCGCGGAACGCACGAGCCTGCGCCGCGATCATCTCGGTTTCATCTACCAGTTCCATCACCTGCTGCCCGATTTCACGGCGATGGAGAACGTGATCATACCCCAGTTGCTGGTCGGCAAGAGCCGTGCCGAGGCAATGGTGCGGGCGGAGGAGTTGCTCACCTCGCTGGGCTTGTCGCACCGGTTGGAACACCGGCCGAGCCAGCTCTCCGGTGGTGAGCAGCAACGCGTCGCCGTGGCGCGCGCCCTGGCCAACAAGCCCAAGCTGGTGCTGGCGGACGAGCCCACAGGCAATCTCGACGAAAAGACTGCGGACAGGGTTTTCGAGCAGTTCGTCGAACTGGTACGCGGGCAGGGGAGCGCGGCCTTGGTCGCCACGCATAATGTCCGGCTGGCAGCGCGCATGGATCGCATCGTTCGGCTGCATGAGGGCAAGCTCGAATAGCGGACGTCGAACAACGTAGATGGAGGACTAATATGCTTGCGCTGATGGCTTCACTGGTTGTGGCACAGGCGAGCACCCTGCCATCTGCACAGGCACAGCCCGCTTCCCCGCCCAGATCCTGCGCCAGCGAGACACACGGGGAGTTCGACTTCTGGGTCGGCGAATGGGATGTCTATCCCAACGGCACCGACCGGCTTGTCGCGCATAGCTCCATCCAGCGCTTATCGGGCGGCTGCACGATACAGGAACATTGGCGGCCATTGGGTGGCACTGGCGGCAACAGCTTATCCATCGTCAATCCCGACACGGCCGGTGGGAGCAGAACTGGATCGGCTCCGATGGCACGCCTGTCCATTTCGAAGGCGGCTTTACGGGCGAGGCAATGGTGCTCACGGGCTATTGGGCCAACATCAACGGCCCCGGACAGGATGGGCTGGTCCGCATGAGTTACACGGCAAACGAGGACGGCTCGGTTCGACAGTATGGCGAAGTCTCCTATGACTTCGGGCTGAGTTGGGAAGACAGCTTTGATTTCATCTATCGCCCGCGGGCAGAGTAACCTTTCCCGACGGCCTTGCGAACGCCATGGTGCATCCAAAGCAGTAGCGTGGGCGATATGATCGAGGCATTCACAGACTGGTTTCTCTCGCTTGGCGCCAATTACGGCGTCAATCCGTGGATCTTTGGCGCGATCTATGTGGGGGCCATTCCCTTTTTCTTCGCCTCGGTCGCCTGGCTGGTGAAGCGGGCGCGGGCGCATCGATCCACCGTGGTTCCGACATTGTGCGCGGGCTTCTGCTTCGTGTCGGCCTATCTTTATCTCGCCATTGCCGGGCGGAATATTCCGCTTTGGGTGTGGATTTTTCTGGCTGTTCTGGTGGTCTATGGGGCCATCTCCACCATTCGCGATACACGCAGGAAGATTGCAGCGGCGCGCGCCGAAGCAGGTGAATAATTGTTGATAGAGCACGGGGGCGATTGCCCTTGTGCTGACAAGGCGTAACGTGGACCAATGGCCTTCGCTCCCTTCGTCCCTTTGCGCGTGCTTTCCAGCTATTCGATGCTGGAAGGGGCGATCGATCCCAAGGCGATTGCCAAGCTGGCGAAGGAGCGCGGCTTTCCTGCCATAGCGATTTGCGACCGCAACGGGCTCTACGGCTCCACCATGTTTGCCAACGCCTGCAAGGCGGAAGGTATTCAGCCGATTATCGGCGCGCTGCTCGGCGTGGCGAGCGGGCCGGACGGGCCGATCGATTACCTGCCGCTTTTTGTGCAGGACGAGGCGGGCTGGCTGAACCTTTGCTACCTCGTCAGCCGCGCGCACCTCGACCGTCCGCTGGAGCAGGAGCCGCATGTCACGCTGGCCGATCTCGAAGGGCGGACCGAGGGGCTGATCGCGCTTTCCGGTGCGGCCGAAGGCGGCGTTACGCGGCTATGTGCCGACAACAAGCCGGGCCGAGCCGAAGAACTGGCCTTGCGACTGGCAGGCTTGTTTCCAGGGCGTTTCTACGTCGAACTCGCAAGGCGCGGCAATCCGGTGGAGGAAGCCGCCGAGGCGGGTCTAATCGAGATTGCCTACAAGCTTGACCTGCCGCTTGTGGCTACCAATCCTGCCAATTTTGCCGAACCGCATATGCATGCCGCGCATGACGCCATGCTGTGCATCGCCAATTCGACACAGATCGACAGCGCGGATCGCCCGCGATCCTCGCCCCAGAGCTTCGTCAAAAGTGATCGCATGATGGAGGAGCTGTTTGCAGACCTTCCCGAAGCGACCGCCAACACGCTGGTGGCGGCGCAGCGCTGCGCATATGCGCCGCCGCGCCGCAAGCCAATCCTGCCCAGCCTTGCCGGTGACCAGGAAGGCGAGGAGAAGATGCTCGCAGAGGACGCACGCAAGGGCCTTGCCGCGCGTCTGGAGCAATATGAGGACCTCTCCGACGAGGAGCTGAAGGTCTATCTCGACAGGCTTGATTACGAAGTCGGCATCATCACCCGCATGGGTTTTCCAGGCTACTTCCTGATCGTTGCCGACTTCATCAAATGGGCCAAGTCGCAGGGTATTCCGGTTGGGCCGGGTCGTGGTTCGGGTGCGGGTTCGCTGGTAGCTTGGGCGCTCACCATTACCGACCTCGATCCGATCAAATTGGGCCTGCTGTTCGAACGTTTCCTCAATCCCGAACGCGTTTCCATGCCGGACTTTGATATCGACTTCTGCGAAACCCGGCGCGGCGAGGTGATCCGCTATGTGCAGCAGAAATACGGGTATGATCACGTCGCGCAGATCATCACCTTCGGCAAGATGAAGGCGCGCGCGGTGCTGCGCGATACCGGGCGCATATTGCAGATGCCCTATGGCCAGGTGGACCGGCTGACCAAGATGGTCCCCAACCATCCGACCGATCCCTGGACGCTGCCGCGCACGCTCAACGGGGCAGCGGATTTCCGGCGTGAATACGACAATGACAATGAGGTGAAGCGCCTGATCGACCTCGCGCTGCAGCTCGAAGGTTTCCCGCGCAACAGTTCCACCCATGCGGCGGGCGTGGTGATTGGTGACAGGCCGCTTAACCAGCTCGTACCGCTCTATCGCGATCCGCGATCGGACATGCCGGTAACGCAGTTCGACATGAAGCATGTCGAGGATACGGGCCTTGTCAAATTCGACTTCCTCGGCCTCAAGACGCTGTCGGTGTTGCGCAAGGCGGTGGACCTTCTGGCGCGGCGCGGCATCACGGTGGAGCTCGATCAGCTGCCGATGGATGACGAGGATGTCTATGCGCTGATGAAGCGCGGCGACACGGTGGGTGTGTTCCAGCTCGAATCGGAAGGCATGCGCCGCACGCTGACGGCGGTGAAGCCCACCAAGTTCGAGGATATCATCGCGCTCGTCTCGCTCTATCGTCCCGGCCCGATGGACAACATCCCGCTGTTCGGCCAGCGCAAGGCGGGCGAGGTGCCGATCGAGTATCCGCACGCCAAATTGCAGGGTATCCTCGAGGAAACCTACGGCATCTTCGTCTACCAGGAACAGGTGATGCAGGCCGCGCAGGTCCTGGCCGGATATTCGCTCGGCGATGCAGACCTGCTGCGCCGCGCGATGGGCAAGAAAGTGCAGGCGGAGATGGACGCCCAGCGCCAGCGCTTCGTCGATGGCTGCAAGGAAGTGTCTGGCATTGAAGCGGCAGAGGCGAATGCGCTGTTCGACTTGATCGACAAGTTTGCCGGCTATGGATTCAACAAGTCGCACGCTGCCGGCTATGCGCTGCTCAGCTACCAGACTGCCTGGATCAAGACCCATTATCCGGAGGAATTCTACGCCGCTTCCATGTGTTTCGACATGCACCAGTCGGAAAAGCTGGCCGTGTTCGTGGACGATGCACGGCGGAACGGAATTGCCCTCCTCGGGCCGGACATGAACTGCAGCGAGGCCGAATTCACCGTCGAGCAGACCGATGAGGGCTACGCGGTGCGCTATGCGCTTGCTGGTATCCGCAATGTCGGTGAGAAGGCGATGGACCAGATCGTGGCGGAGCGCGTGGCCAGGGGTGCCTTCGAGAGCCTGGACGACATGTTCCAGCGAATGCCGGCAGGCGCGATGAACCGTCGCCAGCTCGAAGGGCTGATCGGCGCGGGGGCCTTCGACAGCCTCGAGCCCAACCGCGCCAGGATCATGGCCAACGCCGACATGCTGCTGGCCGTGGCCGATGCGGCAACGCGCGAACGCTCGAGCGGGCAGGCAGGCCTGTTCGGCGGGGATGAGCATGACGAGCCTTCGTTGCGGCTGGAAGATGCAGAACCCTGGAGCCGCTCGGGGCAGATGGCCGCCGAAAGGGAGAGCTTCGGCTTCTACTTTGCGGCCCACCCGGTCACTGAATACAGGATGGTCGCCTCGGCGCACGGTGCGAGGACCTATGTCTCGCTGATGGATGGCGATGTGGCGAGCGGCCGCACGCAGGCGGTGATTGCCGCGCTGGTGGAAGGGGCAAGCAAGGGGCGCACCAAGCGCGGCAAGGACTTTATCCGGGCGGATTTCTCGGACCCGTCGGGCCAGTTTAGCGCAGCCTGTTTCGAAGAGAGCCTGGTCGAGAGCTTCCCGCGCTGGGCGGCTGACGGAACCTGCGTGCTCCTGACTGTCGAGCTGGACAAGCCCAATCCGGATGAGCCGCCCCGTGTCACCATCCGCGGAGCGCGCCCGCTTGCCGAAGTCAGCGGTTCGGCGCGCATGGTGCTGGAAGCCGAGATCCATGACGAGCTGGCGCTGATGGCGTTGGCGGGCCTCCTCCGGCCTGGCAAGGAGGGGTATGGCGAGGTGTTGGTCCGGTTGAAGACGGGTGAGGTGAAAGACCCGCTTGTTCGCCTGGGCAGCAATTTCGATCTGTCGGGCGAGATCTGCGACAAGCTGGCGGCCATTCCGGGCATTGAAGGGATATCCTTGCGCCCGAGGACAGGAGCGGCAAGACTGCGCCTCGTCGCCTGACCGCATACGGGGAGACGGAAATGCTGGGAAGGATGCAGGATTGGGACATGGTCATGTCCCGCGTGATCGATCACGCCGCCCGCGAACACGCTGATCGAGAGATAGTGACGCGCTGGGCGGACGGTCGCACCACGCGAACCAATTATGCTGCCATCCGGCATGATGCCAAACGGCTGTCACAGGCCTTGCGCGCACTGGGCGTGAACAAGGGGGACCGGGTTGGCACGTTGGCGATGAACCATGCGAACCATCTGGTCGCATGGTATGGGGTGGTTGGCGCCGGCGCCGTGGCCCACACCATCAACCCGCGCCTGTTCGACGACCAGCTAATCTTCATCGCCAATCACGCGGAGGATCGCATCCTGTTCTACGACGCTGCCTTCGCGCCGTTGGTGGAACGACTGAAGCCGCACTGGCACGGTATCGAGCATTATATCTGCTTCGATGACGGAGCCTTCGAGACCTTGCTGGCCGGCCATGACGGTGATTGCGACTGGACGCCGGTGGACGAGCGGGACCCCTGCATGCTGTGCTATACCAGCGGCACGACGGGCGATCCGAAGGGCGTGCTTTACGAACACCGCAGCAACATGCTGCACAGCATGGCGGGGCTTCAGTCATCCATATTCGGCTTCGAAGCGCGCAGCGTCGTGCTGCCTGTGGTTCCCTTGTTCCATGCCAACGCCTGGGGCCTGCCCTGGGCGGCTCCCATGACGGGCACCAAGCTGGTGTTCAGTGCGGTGAACGAGGCTGCGGTATTGCTGGACCTGATGGAACAGGAAGGTGTGGACATGACCGCGGGTGTGCCCACGGTGTGGATGGCCATCTTCGCCTATCTCGATGAGACCGGAAGGAGTTTGCCGGAAAGACTCGCCAGGGTGATCATTGGAGGTGCCGCCCCGCCGTCTGCCATGATCCGCCGTCTGATCGATGCCGGTATCGAACCGGCCCATGCCTGGGGCATGACCGAAACCAGCCCGGTGGGCACCGTCACCATGCTGCCCGTCGATTGGGAGAAGCTCGATGTCGGGCAGCAGGTGGTCTACAAATCCCGGCAGGGAAAGGCGCCGTTCGGCGTGGAGATCCGCTGCGTCGATCTCGACGATCCGTCCCTCGAATTGCCACGCGATGGCAAGACCAGCGGTGCGCTGCAGGTGCGCGGGCCGTGGGTTGTGCGCCGCTACTTCAAGGCAGAGGAGGACTGTACCGGCCCGGACCAGTGGTTCGAAACGGGTGATGTCGCGGTGATCCATCCTGACGGAAGCCTGCAGCTGACGGACCGTACGAAGGACCTGATCAAGTCGGGCGGCGAGTGGATCAGTTCGGTCGAGCTGGAAAATGCCGCAGCTGGCCACCCTGGTGTGGCCGAGGCTGCTGCTTTCGGCGTTCCCGATGCGAAATGGACAGAGCGGCCTGTGCTGGCGGTGGTCCGCAAGTCCGGCCAGTCACCCACGGCAGAGGATATTCTGCGTTTCCTGTCGGACAAGGTGGCCAAGTGGTGGCTGCCCGATGCTGTCCATTTCCTCGACGAACTTCCCCACACCGCAACCGGCAAGGTGAGCAAGAAGACGCTGCGCGAACAGTTTGCTGGTGGTTAGGCCTGTCCTGATCGGCTGAACCGGAAAAGCCCTTCCCCAGTGGGGAAGGGTTGGGATGGGGGTTCCACCCGTCTCGCGTCGAACTCCCACCCCCGCCTCCTCCCCTTGGGGAGGGGGATTCCATCTCAGCCAAGAAAACGCTAGAACAGCTGCAATTGACCGCTCGTATTGGGCGGGCGGAAGGCGCAGCAATCCAGCTCGAACCTACCTTTCGTCATGCCGTGGCGCTTGCTGGCGATACGGAAGCGGGTGCGGAACAACTCCGCCCAGACGCCTTGCGGGCGCATGCGGGAGAAGAAATTCCCGTCATTGTCGCGTCCGTTGCGGACCGACTGGACGATCCCCATCACCTTTTTGGCACGATCGGGAAAATGGACGTCCAGCCATTCGCGGAACAATGGCGATACCTCATGCGGCAAGCGCAGCATGATCCAGCCTGCCGAGCGCACGCCCTGATCCGCCGCACAAGCAATGATCTGCTCCATGTAGCAATCGGTGATAGCCGGGATGACCGGTGCGATGGAGCAATGTACCGGTACGCCCGCCTCAACCAGTTTTCCTAATGCGGCGAGTCTCTTAGCGGGCGAAGCTGCGCGCGGTTCGAGCTTTCCTGAAAGCATGGGATCGAGCGTGGTCACCGATATCCCCACCGTGATCGAACGGTCGAAGGCAATGTCGGGTGACTCGTTGAAGGTCAGGATCGACCTGGGATGTTCCTCGACAACGGTTGTGCGCAGTTTGGGCGATTCGCCATCGAGCGCGCGCATGACATCGCGCCAGTCGTCATCGACCAGCCTTTCGGCCAGACCGAACCTTTGCGGAACCGCAGAAGACTGCGCCCCGCGCCCTCGCACGCCATGTCGCATAAAAAGAACATAACACGAACATATGTGTTATAAAAGAGGGTCAGACCTCTTTGAGGCGCGGCATCAGTTCCACGAAATTGCAGGGGCGGTTCCGCGCGTCGAGCTGTTCGGCCAGGATCCCGTCCCATCCGTCCTTCACTGCGCCGTTCGATCCGGGCAGGGCGAAGATATAGGTGCCGTCCGCCACCACCGCACAGGCGCGCGATTGCACGGTGGAGGTACCGATAGTCTTGAGGCTGATATAGCGGAAGACCTCGCCAAAGCCGGGAATGTCGCGCGTCTTGACCCGGTCCAGAGCCTCGGGCGTCACATCGCGTCCGGTCAGGCCGGTTCCGCCGGTGGAGACCACGGCATCGACACTCGCGTCCGCCATCCATTTGCGCAGTTGCGCTTCGATCAGGTCGGCTTCGTCCTTCAGGATCGTCCGCGAGACGAGATTGTGCCCCGCGCCGGTAATCCGGTCGGCAAGAAGATCGCCCGACGTATCCTCGTCCGGGCCGCGCGTATCCGATACGGTCAGCAGCGCGATATTGATCGGCTTGAAGGTGCGGGAGGTGTCGATTGCCATCAATTGCTTCCTGTCGAGAGATAGACACGCCCGTCGCTTCCACCCGCGCCGGGGAAGGCGGGCCATTTGTTTGCCGCCAATGAGACACGGCTGGGAGAGTTGGCATCGGCCTGCCGTTCGTACATCCAGTAATTGCGCATCACGACCGCCACATATTCGCGGGTTTCCCAATAGGGAATGGCTTCCATGTAAAGCAGCGGGTCGCCGAAATCGCGCACCTCTGTCTCCCAGCGCTGTACCGGCGAAAGGCCGGCATTATAGGCCGCCATGATCTTGGGCAGCTTGTCGCGCGTGGCGCCGGTCTCCTGCAGCATTTCCAGATTGCGCTGACCGAAAGCGAGATTGGTTCGCGGCTCGAAGATATCGACCTGGTCGGGGCCGAGTTCCAGACGCGGCGCATGCTGGCGCACGGTGATGGGCGTGATCTGCATCAGGCCCTGCGCGTTGGCGGGGCTGAGAGCGCTGGCGCGGAAATTCGATTCCTGCAGGATATGTGCAAAGGCCAGCGCCGGATCGACCCGCCAGCCATTGAGCGGAGTCCAGCGCGGTGCAGGGTAGGCACTGGCAGGATCGGCGCGGCCACCGGCGGGGGCGTTATAGGCCATGTAGAGCTGCGTCTGTGGCAGACCCAGATCGCGTGCAAGGCGGGACAATGCCTCATACTCGGAAGGATCGCCGATCTTGGCCTGGTGCAGCAGCACTGCGCTGGAAAGCGTGTCCTCGCCGATTTCCATCAGCGCCTTGGCGATGCGGACATTCTCGTGCCGGGAAAGGCGTTGCCAGTCCTGTGTGGTCAGGTCAGCTTGCGCACCGCGCCGGGGAAGTCTGCGCCCCAGCTGTTCTGTCGCAAGCATGCCGTAGAGCGTCTGGTCATTACCAGCCGCCTCGGACAGCAATTGCGATGACAATTGCGGCTGGCGGCAGCGCAGGGCGGCACGGCTGGCCCAATAGAGCGCAGCGGCGCGCAATTCGACATTCTCGGCCCTTGCGGCGGACTGGCGGAAGTTCTGCAGCGCTTCCTCGCAATCGTCGAGGCGCCAGGCAGCAAGCCCTGCGACCCATTCGCCTTCGGCCACCCAGGGCCCGCTTCCGGCACTGACGGTGCGCGCCATGGCCAGAGCCTGCTCGTCCCTGTTCTCGATGAAATAGGACCAGGCCACCCGCTGCCGCCATTCGGCGCGGGCCTCGGCGCTCAGCAGGGCGTCGATACCGTCGAGCAAAAGGCGAGCGGAATCCGGATCATCGTTGGTTATCGCCTCAAGGATGCTTGCGCGCACCTCATCGGGCATGGTGGTGTCGTCGACCGTGCCCGGGCGCGTGCGGCGCGGAAAACCGCCGACAGACCGCATGCGGTTTTCCTCGGGGAGGCGCGGGGCTTCTGCCATCCCCCGTGTCTGGCCCAGTCGCGCAAGCTGCGTCGCCATCGGAAGGCTGCGTCCGCGCTCCAGCCATTGCTCGATCTGGGGAAGTTCGACTCGCGGCGAACGGGCGTGCAGATAGAATTCCGCTTGGGCGACTGGATGCAGCAAGCCGCCATCGCGCTCGCCCAGCAATCTGGTGACCTCGTCCCATTTCTCGCCATCGATGGCGCTGAAGACGGAGCGGTAATAGGCCGCGTCCGCTTCCGACAATTGCGAGGGTGACTGCGCCCGGGCAGCATGCGCGACGAAGTATTCGCGCGACCCTTGAATTTGGCCCTGTGCTTGCGCCTGCGCCTGATGTGTCATGAAACCCGTCGCCAACAACGCGGCGGCAAGTGCGGCCTGTTTCCTCATGCTTTTTTCGTCCAGTCGAGCCAGCGGCGCCACAGATCGGCGCGCAGCTTGGCGTTCTGGAGCAGATTCTCCGGAGCGAAGCTTGCTAGTAGCTGAATCGACCCCTCGGCCAGACTCAATTCCGCCACGCCTTGCCGCTTTTCCTGTCCCAGCAGCGGCATTATGTCGCGGCCGAGCACCAGCAGGCGCTTGGGAGCGGCGAGGGAAATGTGGTGGAGCAGGACCTTGTCCATCCCGCTCGCCAGCAGTCCCTCCCAGTCAGCCAGCGGTGTGTGGCGCGGCAGGACAGCGGCGACGTAGCTCCGTTCTTCCGCAACCTCCATCGCGCGCAGCATGTTCCTGACCAGAGTGCCTTGCACGCCCGAGAGCAGCTGCTCGCCATCGCCGGCCTCGGGCATGGGAACCAGCACCATCAGGTCGGCCTGCGGCACACCGCGCGGCGGAATGCGCTGCAGGGTGCCCGACTGGTCCAGGCTCTCCTCGCGCATCCACCAGCCGTGGAACGCATCGAGCTTCTGCGGCCATTGGCTCGGATCGCCGCCGATCTGGGTAAGGGGCGGCGGTGCGGGCTCTTCAGCAGGCTCTGGCCTTTGCTGGGCAGGTTTGGGTGCCTCTGTGACGGTTTCTGCATCTTTCAGCAGTTTCTCTGGCGCGTCGTGAAAATCCTGGTCGACACCGGCCTCGCGCCACCAGTCACAGGCGGCGGCGAACTGTTCTGCGAGTGTGAGGGGGTCCCGACTTTCCATAATCACCTGATTGCTGCTCTTGACCTCATGCACCCCAGCGATCAAGTCCCCAAGACATGATCTACCCTGTTAAGGAGAGCCGCGCATGAGCAACCGTGAAAGCATGCCGGTCGACGTTGTCATCGTAGGTGCAGGCCCCGCGGGTCTCTCCGCCGCGATCCGGCTGAAGCAGCTCAATGACGAGCTGGAGGTCGTGGTGCTGGAAAAGGGCGTCGAGGTTGGTGCGCATATCCTCTCGGGCGCGGTGATCGACCCACGCGCCTTGGACGAACTGCTGCCCGAATGGCGCGAGAGCTGCCCGCTGGCAGAAGTTCCGGTGACGGAGAATCACCACTGGGTGCTCACCCGCAGCGGCAAATGGGCCATGCCGCATCTCGCCCTGCCGCCGCTCATGTCCAACAAGGGCAATTACACCGGCTCTCTGGGCAGCCTCTGCCGTTGGCTGGCCGAAAAGGCCGAGGAAATGGGCGTGCAGATATTCCCCGGCTTTCCCGCCAGTGAAGTGCTGTTCGATCCTTCGACAGGCTCAGGACCGGGCAGTGTCATGGGCGTGGCGACGCAGGACATGGGCGTTGCCGCCGACGGCAGCCACAAGCCCGAATTTGAGCCCGGCATGGAACTCCACGCCAAATACACGCTGTTTGCCGAGGGCGCGCGCGGCCACCTGACCAAGAAGATGAAGGCCCGCTTCGACCTGGAGGCCGATTGCGAGCCGCAGGTCTATGGCCTTGGCATCAAGGAATTGTGGGATGTGGATCCTGCCAAGCATGAGCCGGGCAAGGTCGTCCACACGCAGGGTTGGCCGCTGTCTGAAAGCGGCACCTGGGGCGGGGGTTTCCTCTACCACCAGGCCAACGGGCAGGTGGCCTTGGGCTTCGTCACCGCGCTCGATTACGCCAATCCCTACGTCTTCCCGTTCGAGGAATTCCAGCGCTGGAAATCGCATCCGGCGATCCGCGAAGTCCTCGAAGGCGGCAAGCGCGTGGCTTACGGCGCGCGCGCGATCAATGAGGGCGGCTGGCAGAGCGTGCCCAAGCTTGCTTTCCCCGGCGGCGCGCTGATCGGTTGTTCGGCAGGTTTCGTGAATGTGCCGCGCATCAAGGGCACGCACACCGCGATGAAGAGCGGCATGCTGGCCGCAGAGAATATCGCCGATGCCATCGCTGCAGGCCGCGAGAATGACGAGCTGGCGAGCTATGACGCGGCAGTCCGCTCCAGCTGGATCGCCGAAGATTTGCAGAAGGTGAAGAACGCCCAGCCGCTCGTCGCCAAATTCGGCGAGGATCTGGGCACCGTGCTGGCGGGCATCGACATGTGGCTGCGCACTCTAAAGATCCGCCTGCCGTTCACGCTGGGCCATCACAAGGATGCAGATAGCCTGCGCCGCGCCGATCTTTACACGCCAATTGCCTATCCCAAGCCCGACGGCAAGATTACCTTCGATCGCCTGTCCTCTGTCTTCGTTTCGGGCACCAATCACGAGGAAGACCAGCCCTGCCACCTGCATGTTGCCGATATGGAATTGCAGAAAACGAGCGAGCTGGACGTCTTTGCCGGACCGAGCACCCGCTATTGCCCCGTAGGCGTCTACGAATGGCTGCAGGAAGAAGGGCAGGAGCCGAAATATGTCATCAACGCGCAGAACTGCGTCCACTGCAAGACCTGTGACATCAAGGACCCCAACGGCAATATCACCTGGGTCACCCCCGAAGGCGGCGGCGGTCCGACCTATCCGAATATGTGAGG
>JAHEBH010000033.1 GCA_024642335.1 Erythrobacter sp. | reverse complement strand
AAAAAAAAGGGGCCTTGCGGCCCCCTTTCAAACTTGGTCTTTCTGAAAGCCTTACTTCTTGGCTTCCATGATGTAGGCCGAGACCAGATCGATCTCTTCATCGGTCATCTGCCCGCCGAAACCGGGCATCGCGCCCTGGCCGTTGGTGACTCGCGCCACGATGAAGGCCTTGTCCATCGCCTCATTGCCATCGAGCGAAGGGCCTATATGGCCGTGCGCGTTGGCATCGGTGAGTACGTGGCAGGCGTTGCAGGACCAGGAATTGAACAGGTCACGCGCCTCTCCAACCTGCTCTGCGGTGAGGCCCGCTTCCTCTGCGCTAGCTTCTTCCTCAACGGCCATCTGGGAGGGATCAACGGGATTTGCCACAGCGCTCACAAGGGGAGACACCAGTACGGCTGCACCCAAAGTCGCGAGACCGGCCTTGATCCAATTGCCTACCATTGCGGTGTTTGATGCCATTTCTCTTTTCAACCTTTCCAAATCGATCGAACCTGAACCCCGGAATTTGCGGCCCTAGTCAACAAGTGACCTAACCGAGTCAAGATTTACCGGAGATTTATGCGAGGTGCGCTTGTCTGGATTTTTTGGACATTGTCAACAATAGGACAGATTACGGTTGCATTGGAGCAAGGTAAGCCCCCATGTGGGAGGCGAGGACAAGCAAAGGCATCAACCCATGAACACCCCCATTCGATTCGCCGCCCTGGCCCTTCCCGCACTCTTTCTTGCATCCTGTGCAGATGAGCCGGTGGAACTGCCCTATGGCACCGCGCAGCAATTCATGGCCAACGAGGTGCAGCCCACAACGGAAATCTACTGGAATTCCGTGGGTGCCGTCAGCGAATTGGTGGACGGCGAGCCTGTCTTCACCGAATTCGAGCCTGAAACGGACGAGGATTGGGAAGAGGTCCGCCTCGCCGCAGTAAGGCTGCGCGAGTTCGGTGAAGTGCTGGCAAGTCCCGCCTATGCCAGCGAGCGTGGCGATGACTGGCTCGACTTTGCCAATGGCTTGCAGGAGGTATCGCAACTGGCCGAACAGGCCGCGCTGGACAAGAATCCCGACGCCGTGTTCGAAGTGGGTGGCACGATCTATTCGGTCTGCAGCGCCTGCCACCAGATGTACCCGCCCGCCGACATGCCCGAAGGCGTGACGGTCGAGGATATTGAGGCAGACACCAACAGGCCTTCGCTCGACCAGTCGCTCGAAGAATACCGCGAAGGTACAGGCGAGTAGGGGCAGGCTTTCAGGGAGGCGCGTGAAGTGCTCTATCTCTTCTTCAAGGCTGCACTGTCAGGCGTCATCATCGCCATCGCATCCGAGGTCGCGCGGCGATGGCCGGGTATCGGTGCGCTGATTGTCTCGCTGCCACTGGTCTCCGTCCTGGCGATGATCTGGCTATGGCACGATACGGGTGATGCGCAGCGCCTGGCAGATCATTCATCCGCAACCTTCTGGTTCGTGCTGCCCTCGCTGCCGATGTTCCTGCTGATCCCCGTGATGTTGCGTCAGGGACTTTCGTTCTGGATCGCCCTTGCGGCTGGCTGCGTTCTGACTGTCGTTCTGTATTCGGCGATGGTTCTGATCGGCCCGAAATTCGGACTGAGGCTGTAACGACGATGACCCAGGTAACCCGCCAATCCTTGTGGATGATGCTGGTCATCGCATGCGCCGTTCCCTTGTTGACAGCGCTGACGCCGCTCCTGGCGCTCGCCCACGACGTGGCAGAGGGGGACAAGGCCTTCGTCCAGTCGATCGAAGGTCCGGCAATCTTCCCGTTCCTGTATCTGGGCGCCAAGCACATGGTGACGGGGTATGACCACATCGCCTTCCTGGTGGGTGTAGTCTTCTTCCTGCACCGGTTGAAGGACGTGGTGCTCTACGTTTCCATGTTCACCATTGGCCATTCGATCACGCTGATGGGGGGGGTGTTGATGGGCGTGGGCGCCAATGCCTTTATCATTGACGCGATCATCGGCCTCTCGGTCGTCTACAAGGGTGTCGAGAACATTGGCGGCTTCGCAAAGATAGGCCTGAAGATCGATACCCGGCTGGCCGTGCTGGTGTTCGGCCTGTTCCACGGCCTTGGTCTGGCCACCAAGGTGATGGACCTCAATGTCTCGCCTGATGGCTTGTTGACCAACCTCATCGCCTTCAATGTCGGCGTCGAATTGGGGCAGGTGCTGGTCCTTACCTTCGTTGTGTTCGCCTTCAATATCTGGCGGAAGAGGTCCAGTTTTGAAAAATACGCCTTTGCGGCAAACTGTCTTCTAATCCTGGTGGGCATCTGGCTCACTACAATTCAAATTCAGGGATATTTTGCGTCATGAGCAGTTCGAACAAGCCCCTTGTCATCGGTGTCGGCGCGGTGGTCGCAGTGGCGGCGATCGGCGTTCTCTTTGTTTTGCCTGCTGAAACCGGCTGGGACCCTACCGGCGTTGGCGAGGCTACCGGCCTGGTGAAGATCGCCAATCCCGACAATCCGGAGCTGGAGCGCGGCATGGCGCGCATGGAGACGCAGGACGTCCTGCTGCTGAGTGAAGCCGCGCCCACCGCCGAAGCAGGTGTTTTGGATGTCTGGGAGTACGAGCTCGGCCCGTTTGACTCGGTCGAATTCAAATACACCATCCCCGAAGGTGCCCGCATGGCGTTCCGCTGGGAAGGTTCGGGCGAACTCAATTACGACATGCACGCCCACCCCTTCGAAGGCGGAGTGGAAATGACCGAGAGCTTCAGCGTCGACAAGGCGCAGCTTATGCAGGGCATCTATATCGCGCCATTCACCGGCATCCACGGCTGGTATTGGCAAAATCGCAGTCTGGACAATGTCACGCTCAGGCTGGAGGCAAGCGGCGGCATGACCCTCTCCACGATTTTCGGCTCGGCAGGCGAGTTCGATCGCCCGCTGGAAGGCGTGGAAAACACTGTTGAAGGGCAGGCGGCCGGCCACCAGATGCAAGATGCTGACGAAGCTGAGTAATGATACAATTCACGACAAAAAATCCGGATTAAGTCAAATTCGCGGCCCTATAGGGCCTTGTTGTCGGGAAGCAGTTGCGGCTAGGTTGCGGCCACGCGACAGGCTGGATTCTGCCTGCACAGAATAGACGGGAGCTGGGAGTGATCAAACTGCCAAATCATGATGCCGGCGTGGCCGGACTGGGACGCCGTGCCATGCGAATTGCGGCCATTTCGACCTTGGCGCTGGCAGCTGCGGCCTGTTCGACTGCCTACGGCGGCGGGAACTCGGTGTCCGCCAATGCGGCCCCCGCGGCCTATGGCAATTTCGACTATACCGGATGGGACGGCTATCTGGGCGGCGGCGACAGCTCGCAATATTCTGCGCTCGACCAGATCAACCGCGACAATGTGTCGCAGCTCGAAATCGCCTGGAGCTACTCCACCGGCGAAGGCAGCCCGCCCATCTTCAGCCCCACCGTTGGTGGCGGGCGCATGTATGTTCAGAACGGCAAAGGCCAGATCGTTGCGCTCGATCCAGCAACGGGTCGCGAGTTGTGGGTCTCCAATCTCGAAGGCCGCGGCGCCGGTACGCGCGGGATCAACTATTGGGAGAGCGAGGATGGCAGCGAGGGCCGTCTGGTTGTCCTGAACGGCGGTATCCTGCGGACCATCGACGCTGCTACCGGCCAGGTCATCACCAGTTTCGGCACAAATGGCGGCGTGGACCTGCGCGATGCCTTGCCTGAAGAGCATGCGGACACGCCCAGCCCGCTGATGACCAACAACCCCGGCCGCATCTACAAGAACACGGTCATCATGTCGCTGCCCGCAGGCGCATATGACTACGCCTCGGCACCCGCCGATGTGCAAGCCTATGACGTCATCACCGGTGAGCTGAAGTGGGTATTCCATTCCATCCCGCGCGAGGGCGAATTCGGCCACGACACATGGCCCGACACGGAAGACTTCGCCAAATACGGCGGCGTTCACAACTGGTCCGAAAGCACGATCGACGTCGAAAACGGCATCATGTTCGTGCCCTTCGGCACTGCGCGCTACGATTTCTACGGTGGCAACCGCGAAGGCGACAACCTGTTCGCGAACTCGCTGGTCGCCATCGACGCGGATACGGGCGAGCGGATCTGGCACTACCAGATCGTGCATCACGACCTGTGGGACTTCGACCTTCCGGTAGCTCCCAAGCTGATGACCATCAACCGCGATGGCAAGGACATCCCGATCGTCATCCAGGTGACCAAGCACGGTTTTGTCTTCGCTTTCAATCGCCTGACGGGCGAACCAATCTGGCCAATCGAGGAACGCCCCGTTCCGGCATCGGACGTGGAAGGCGAACATGCCTCTCCCACGCAGCCCTTCCCCACCTGGCCGCTGCCCTTCATGCGGCAGGAATTCAATGTCGAGGATATCAACCCCTACCTGCCCGAAGAGGACCAGGAAAAGCTGCGCCGCGGCCTGACGGAGGAATGGCGCAATGACGGTATATTCACGCCGCCCTCCTTGCGCGGTTCGATCTCCATGCCGGGGCACAACGGCGGTGCGAACTGGGGCACGGTCTCGGTCGATCCCGTCAACCAGCGTCTTTTCGTGATCAGCCGCGAACTTCCGCTGCTGCTGAAGATCAATCCGGACAATCGCGAAAGCGCGCTTCTTGCCATGCCCAATGCGCAGGAAGACAACATGCCCTACCGCTGGCCGGTCAACTTCATGCTGCAATCGAACGGCATGGTCGCGATCAAGCCGCCCTTCTCTACCATCACCGCCTATGACATGAACACGGGCGATCAGCTCTACCACATTCCCAACGGCGAGATCATGACGCTGGAGGAACAGGGCATCACCGGAGTGGGCGCACAGACGCCGCGTTCCGGCCCGATTGCCACTGCGGGCGGGCTGTTGTTCGTCAACACCTCGTCCGACCGGGCCTTCCGCGCGCGCAATTCGGACACTGGCGAGATTTTGTGGGAACACCGCTTCGACGCCGCGATCGAAGGCATTCCGGCGGTATTTGAGGTGAATGGCCGCCAGTACATCACGCTGCCAGTGGGCGGCATGGGCCACTTCCTCGACGGTCTGGGTCTGCCCGCGCCGGGCGAAGGCCGTTACGTCACATTCGCACTGCCCGAGGGATAAGCAATGCGTCACTTTGCGCTGCCTGTTCTTGCAATTGCTTCAGCCACACTGGCTGCGGGCGGCGCTGTCGCCCAAGGTGAGGATCTGACGGTCCTTCCGGTGCCTTCGGACCAGTACCAGCCCGATCTGACTGCTTGGGGCGAACCCGATTTTCGCGGAGGTTGGCCGATCGACCACCTCAATGGCCGCACGCCGCTGCAACGTGCCGCAGAGCACGGCAATCGCCAGCTGCTGACGCAGGAAGAATATGCCGCGCGGGCTGAAATGGTGGAAGCGCTGGAACAGCGTTACCAGAACGAGGATAGCAGCGGCACAATGGGCATCGGCCACTGGGCCGAAGTGGCCGCCGCCAATCGCCGGACCAGCTGGATCACCTCGCCCGCCGATGGCCAGCTGCCTGCCTTCACCGACGAAGGCCAGCGCCTGTCCGACGCCATGCGCAGCACTTGGGTACAGGGCCAGCCCTTTGACACATGGATGGATTTCGACAGCTGGGACCGCTGCATTTCGCGCGGACTGCCAGCATCGATGTTCCCCTTCATGTACAACAACGGCATGCGCATCTTCCAGGCGCCGGGCATTCTGGCGATCCAGATGGAAATGGTGCACGAAACCCGCATCATCCCCACCGATGGCCGCGCGGCGATCCCCGCCCAGATCCAGCACTGGCTGGGCGAGAGCCGGGGGAGCTGGGAAGATCACAACACGCTGAAAGTGGTCACCACCAATTTCAAGCCGGGACCATCGGCCACGAACATTGGCACAACCGGCTCTCCGCGTGAGAACGACACGCCGGTGAGCGAACAGGCCGAAATGATCGAGCGTTTCCACATGGTAGGGCCGGACGAGATCATCTACGAATTCACCTGGACCGACCCGGTAGTCTTCACTCAGCCGTGGTCCGCACGCCTCGAATGGCAGCGCGACGAAGAGTTCGAGATCTACGAGTATGCCTGCCACGAAGGCAATGTGCAGGTCCGCAATTTCATCACCGCTTCTCGCGCCGAACGCACCGCAGCAGCGGGCAGCGGTGGCGAATAATGCGAAAGGCGGCGATCCTGCTTTCGGCCACAACCATGGCGCTGGCTTCGTCCGCCATGGCGCAGGACGTGCCCGGCGACCTCGCCACCATGCCGCCGGTCCCGACCACTTACGATCCGCCGCGCACAAGCTGGGGCGATCCCGATCTGCGCGGCACCTATCCGATTGACGATATCGCCCGCATCCCGTTCGAGCGGCTCCCCGAATTCGGTGACCGCTTCTGGTTGACCGAGGCGGAATTTGCCGAGCGGCAGGAAGAGATCGAAGACGCCGAACGCAATTACGCAAGCGCGGCGGAGACACCCGACAGCCTCGGGTTCGCAGCTTTCCTGTCCGCCAATTCCTCCGGGCGGCGCACCTCGCTGCTGGTTTCGCCGGAGGACGGGCAATTGCCGCCCCTTACCGCCGATGCGCGGGCCAAATACGAAGCCGGACGATCAAGCTGGACGCCTGGCGTGGAATTCGACTGGGTTTCGGATTTCGATACTTTCGACCGCTGCGTGACGCGCGGCTTTCCCGCCACCATGTTCCCGCACCGTTACAACAACGGCCTGCGGGTGATGCAGGCACCCGGACACGTGGTGATCCTGACCGAGATGGTCCACGAAGCCAGGGTGGTGCCGGTGATGGCGCAGACCGATGCGGCGGCGCAGCGCTGGCCTCAGGGCATCAGCACATGGCTCGGCCAGTCGCTCGGCTGGTGGGAAGGCGATACGCTGGTAATCGAGACCACCAATATCAGAACGGGCGACAGCGTCGATGACGATCATCTGGCGCGCGGCCCCTCGCCGCTGAACCTGGCAACGCATGGCCGCGAGCCGTGGAACACCCTGCCCACCAGTTCTGACGCGCACGTAATCGAACGCATCACGATGACCGGTACGGATACGCTGGTTTACGAAGTGACCTATACCGATCCGCAGGTCTTCACCGCACCGTGGACCGCTCGGCTCGACTGGACGCGGGACGAGGAATACGAGCTGTTCGAATATGCATGCCACGAAGGCAATGTGCAGATCCGCAATTATATCCTTGCCAGCCGCGCCGAGCGCGCCGCAGCAGCTGCCACGCAGTAGGAGCAAGGCATTCCATGAACCGCCCGCAGACATTCTTCAGCACCAGCGCCCTGGCCGCGCTTGCACTGGGACTTGCCGCCTGCGCTCCGGCCTCCGAAGGCATGAGCACGCAGGCCCCGGCAGCCCCCGCCGGCCCGGCCACCGTGGTGCCCGATGACCTGACCGTCATGCCCGCCGTGTCCGAAGCCTTTATTCCGGCAACCACGCCCTGGGGCGATCCGGACCTGCGCGGTACTTGGCCGATCAACGACATCGCCGAAATGCCAGTCGAACGCCCGGACCAGTATGGTGATCGTTTCTGGAAGACCGAGGCTGAAATTGCCGCCGAGCAGGGGCGCGTCGAACAGCTCGAGGAAGCCTACGACAACGAAGACGAGGAAGGCACGATCGGCCTCGGCCACTGGATCGAATACCAGGCGGGCAGCCGCCGTACCTCCATGCTGGTCGATCCGGCCAGCGGCAAGCTGCCGGACCTGACCGAAGAAGGCAACCGCCTCGCCAGCCTCAACCGTTCGAGTTGGGTAACGGGCCAGACCTATGACTGGGTGGACGATTTCGACAGCTGGGATCGCTGCTGGACGCGCGGTTTCCCCGCCTCCATGCTGCCGTTCCGCTACAACAACGGCATCCGCATCTTCCAATCACCCGGCTATGTAGTGATCACCTTGGAGATGCTCGGTACGCGGATAATCCCCGTGGGCAATTCCGAGCAATGGCCCGCTGCGGTGTCAGGCATGTTCGGCAACAGCCGTGGCCGCTGGGAGGATCGCAACACGCTGGTGGTCGAAACAACCAATATGCAGCCAGGCGCATCGCCGCTGAACACGGCTACACGCGGTGTTCCGCCCAACAATACGCTGCCCACCAGCAACGAGGCTACGGTGGTGGAACGCTTCCACATGGTGGGGCCCGACACGATCACCTATGAATTGACCTATTCGGACCCGGTCGTGTGGGAGGCGCCGTTCACTTTGCGGATGGACTGGACCCGTGACGACACGTACGAGTTCTATGAATATGCCTGCCACGAAGGCAATGTGCAGGTACGCAACTACATCACCGCCAACCGCACCGCGCGGGAACAGGAATATGCGCGCGGCCGGATGGTGGAACCGATTGATCCGAATGCAGCACCGCCGCCAGCCATGGACCCGGCCAGCCGCGGTGTGGGGAATAGGCAAAACTAGATTTGGGGGCGGATAGAGACCGCCCGGACGCAATAGAGGGAGACAAGAAATGTCCAAGTTCAGTTCCAAGTTCGGCAAGGCTCTTGCAGCGGCATCGCTGGCAGTGCTTGCTGCGACCGGCGCCGGCGCACAGCAGGTTCCCACAGACCTTACCGTCATGCCGCCGGTCTCGACAGACTACCAGCCCGCCCGCACATCATGGGGCGATCCCGACATGCGCGGCATGTTCCCGATCGACAATATCGCCAGCCTGCCGATGAACCGTCCGGCGAACTATGGTGACCGCTTCTGGCTGACCGAAGAAGAATATGCGCAGCGTCAGGCGCAGGCCAACCGCTCCGACCAGGCCTATGCGGCCGAGGACGAAAGCGGCACGATCGGCATGGGCCACTGGGTCGAATCCGATGCATCGGGACGCCGCACATCGCTGCTCGTGAGCCCGGCCAATGGCCAGCTTCCGGCATTCACTCCCTGGGCGCAGGAACTCTACAGCAGCGGCCGCTCCAGCTGGACGCCGGGCACGGTCCACCAGTGGGTGGACGATTTCGACACCTGGGACCGCTGCGTTACCCGCGGTTTCCCGGCGTCCATGTTCCCGTTCCGCTACAATAACGGCATCCAGGTCATGCAGAGCCCGGGCTATTTCGTGATCAACCTCGAGATGATCCATGACAGCCGCGTGATCCCGATCGTCGATGGCCCGGAAGCGGTTGCTGCACGTCGCTGGCCCGCTGAAGTCCGCACCTGGATGGGCCAGTCGCTGGGCTATTGGGACGGCAATACGCTGGTTGTGGAGACCACCAATATCAAGACCGGCGACAGTGCCACCACCGTGGTTTCCGATCGCGGCCCCTCGCCGCTGAACATGGCGACCATGGGCGTTCCGCCGTTCAACACCATTCCCACCAGCGAGGATGCCAAGGTCGTTGAACGCCTGACCATGACCGGCCCGAATTCGATCGTCTACGAGATCACCTATTCGGACCCCAAGGTCTTCACCGCTGACTGGACGGCCCGCCTCGACTGGACGCGTAACGACGAATATGAATTCTTCGAATACGCCTGCCACGAAGGCAATGTGCAGGTGCGCAACTACATCACCGCAGCATCTGCCGGACTGGCAGCCGAAGCCGCAGAAGCGGCTGCGGCCGAAGCAGCTGCGACCCAGTAAGTGAGCTACACAGGCAGGGCGCAATCCGTCTGGTCCCCGGCCAAGCTGGCGGGCCTGGCGGGCTGCGCCCTGCTTGTGTCTATTGCCAAGCCAGTTGAGGCGCAATCACCCGATCTGACCACCATCCCGGAGGTGCCGCGAGACTACCAGCCTTCCCAAACTGCGTGGGGCGATCCCGACCTGCGCGGCACCTGGCCCATCGATCACCTCAACTTCTCCACCTTCCAGCGGCCGGAAGAACAGGGCAACCGGTACTTCCTGACGGAGGAAGAATATGCCGCCCGCGCCGCCATGCTGGCCGCGCGCGGTCAGGCCTATGCGGGAGAGATCGAGGATGAAACCATCGGCATGGGCCACTGGGTCGAACCCGGCGATGCCAACCGGCGCACCAGCCTGCTGATCGATCCTGCCAACGGACGGCTTCCGGAACTGACCGAGGAAGGCAAACGCCTCGCTGCGACAAAGCGCAGTTCCTACATCCCCGGCCAGACCTATGACACGCCGCTGGATTTCGACACGTGGGACCGCTGCATCACGCGCGGCCTGCCCGCCAGCATGTTCCCGTTCAACTACAACAACGGCATCCGCATTTTCCAGGCGTCCGGGATTGTCGCGATCCAGCTGGAGATGGTGCACGAGGTGCGCATTATTCCGCTGGGTGAGGATTATTCCCCGCCTGACGGCAACAGCTTCTGGACCGGCCAGAGCCGCGGCCATTGGGAAGACGGCAACACGCTGGTTGTCGAAACCGCCGGTTTCAACGGATTGGGATCGCCCAACAACGTCGGCACATGGGGCTCTCCCCCGCGCAACGACGTGCCGCAGAGCACGTCTGCGCACATGACCGAACGCTTCACCATGACGGGGCCGAACACGATCACCTATGAGGTGACCTATAACGATCCCGTCATCTTTACCGCACCCTGGACCGCACGGCTCGAATGGCAGCGCAATGAAGACTACGAGATCTTCGAATATGCCTGCCACGAAGGCAATGTGCAGATCCGCGGATATATCACCTCGTCGCGTGCAGAACGCGGCCTCTGATCAGGAAAAACCGACGTGACCAAGACCATGCTTTACCGCACGACCGCTGCCACCATTGCAATGGCCGTATCTTCGGCTTGCGCAGCCAATTCCATTTCCGAAGAACCGGTGCAGACGGAACAGGGCCTTGTCACTGGCGTACCCGGTGCCCTGGGTGGCATCACGGTGTTCAAGGGCCTGCCCTTCGCGGCCCCCCCCGTAGGTGACTTGCGCTGGGAACAGCCGCAACCCGCTGAAGGTTGGGAAGGCGTTCGCGCTGCGGACAGCTGGGGCGACAGCTGCGTCCAGAATCCGGCGCCGGAGCGCTTCCCGGTCAATTCGGCCACCGACATGCCCGACAGCCCCGGAATTTCGGAGGACTGCCTTTATCTCAACGTCTGGACCCCCGCAGAGACAGGCGACGAGAAGCTGCCCGTGATGGTCTGGCTTTATGGCGGCGCCTATAACGAGGGCGGTGGTTCGGCCCCGTTCAGCCAAGGCGACCAGTTGGCGGCCAAGGGTGTGGTCATGGTCACCTTCAACTACCGTGTGGGCTCGCTGGGCTTCTTTGCGCACCCCGAACTGACCGAAGCATCCGCGCATGGCGCCTCGGGCAACCAGGCACTGGGCGATGCCATCGCCGCGCTGCAATGGATCCAGGACAATATCGCGGCGTTCGGCGGCGATCCCAGCCGCGTGACAATCTTTGGCGAAAGCGCAGGCGCCGCCATGAACGGCGGCCTTGCCGGAGCACCGCCTGCCGAAGGTCTCGTCCACCGCGTGATCAGCGAATCGGGCAACTGGATGGGCCTCAGCATCGCGACCATGAACCCGCGCGAACGCGCCGAGGAACAAGCGCTGCAACAGGCACAGCAGCAGTTCGAAACAACCTCGATTGCCGAACTTCGCCAGGTACCTGCCGCAGAGATTCACGCCAAGTTGCGCGGCCAGGGCATGATCATCGATGGCCATATCATTCCCGAGGACCTGTCCGTGGCCTTTGCCGAAGGCCGCCAGCTCAAGGTCGACGTGCTGACCGGTTCGAACGAGGATGAAGGCTCCTTCACCGGTGCCTTCGGACCTCCCGCCACGCTGGCAAGCTGGCAGCAGGGCGAAGCATTCCGCTGGGGCGATCTGGCCGAGCTGGGCCGTGCAGCCTACCCCGTCAGCACCGACGAGGAAGCTGCTGTCGCCAACACCCAGCCCTTTGGCGACAACATGAGCTGGCTGCACCGCCAGTTCGCCGAATATCAGGCGGAGCTGGGCAAGAACGCCTATCACTACTGGTTCCGCCACGACCCACCCTATGACCAAGGTCGCGGCAATCTGGGTGCTGCCCACACGGGTGAAATTCCCTATGTCTTCAACAACCTGTGTGCCCCGCGTACCTTCCCCGGCGGTTCTTCGGTGGAACAGATGTGCGGTAATGCGGCGGAGGAAGCATTTGCCGACCAGGTGTCGCAATATTGGGTGAACTTTGCCGCCACGGGCAATCCCAATGGCGAAGGCCTGCCCGAATGGCCCGCCGTGGGCGAGCTGGGGGCTAATGAAGCGATGATTCTCGACGGTGATGAATCGGGCGTCGGAGAATGGCTTGGTGAAGCCAAGATCGAGCTTTACGATGCCATGTTCGAGGCTCGGGTAGCCGGGCCGCTGGGGATTTCCGACGAAGCGGAATAGGGCAAACAAAGGGGAGAGGAATTTGACGGGATTGAAGTGGGGCCTGCTCGGCTCCGTCGCAGCGGCTTCCTTGGGAGCAGCCGCATTCGCTCAAGCGGTTCCTTCCCCGTTCGAGGTGCAGGTGCAGGCCGGTCGAAATATCTATGCGGCCAATTGCGCTGCCTGCCACGGCGCGGCTCTGGACGGCGGCCAGTTTGCTGGCGGGCTGAAGGGCGAAGGCTTCACGGCCAGATGGGGCAATGTTCCGGCAAGTGAGCTGTTTGACTATATCTCCACCTCCATGCCGCCCGGAGGAAGCAGATCGCTGGGCGATGCGGAATATGCGGCCCTGACTGCGCTAATTCTGTCCGAGAATGGCGGAAATGCCCCGGCCGCATTGTATGCCACCGATATGGAAGCTTTCGCTCGCGTAGCATTTCCGACATCAGGTCCCGCAGCTGAAGAGGAAGGCAACGACCTGGGCTTGCCAGGTATTTCGAGCCGTTATCCCTTCCCCAGCTGGCCCGCGCCGGTTGACCGGTTCGCCGGATATACGCCGGTGACGCCCGAGCAGCTGAGCAATCCCGAACCGGAAAACTGGCTCACATGGCGGCGCAGCCATGAAGGACACGGCTTTTCCCCGCTCGCCCAGCTTGACCGGACCAATGTGAGCAAGCTCCAGGTCGCATGGTCGCAAGCGCTGCCCGCAGGCCCCACAATGAACGAACCGATCGTGCGCGACGGCGTGCTCTACGTCTTTGGCTTCGGCGACGAGGTGTTCGCCTTCGATGCGGCAGATGGGCGCCAGTTATGGCGCTATCGCCGCCGCCTGCCCGACGGCACCACGCCGCTTTCAAAGAAGACCATGGCGCTGTGGGACGACAAGCTGGTGATCGCCACTTCGGACCTGCAAATGATTGCGCTCGATGCCCGCACGGGTCGCCCGATCTGGGACGTCGCGGTTCCCGATTCCGAGGGGCTGCGTTCGAATGGCGGGCCGCTGGTGGCCGATGGTGTGGCGATGATCGGTTTCGCCTCCCAGCGCGATGGCGGCAGCGCGATCGCAGCCTTCGATGTGGATACAGGCGAGCACCTTTGGACCTTCAACACCATCGCACAGGAAGGAACGCCCGGCGGCGATACCTGGAACGGCCTTGCCAGTGAGGACCGCCACGGTGGCTCCGTCTGGGTATCAGGCACCTATGATGCCGAAACCGGCCTCGCGCTGTGGGGTGTCGCCCAGACCTATGACACCGGACCGGTTCGCGACGTGCAGCCGGGGTTGAACAATGACGGGCTCTACACCAACTCCACCCTCGCCTTCGAGCCGCGCACGGGCAGGCTGGTCTGGTATTTCCAGCACCAGGCGAACGACCAGTATGATCTCGACTGGGTATTTGAACGCACAATCGGGTCGCTCGAAGTTGATGGAGAAATGCGCCGCGTCGTCATTACCGGCGGCAAGGACGGATTGATCGACACGCTTGATGCACGGACGGGCGAATATCTGGGCACAGCCGACATGGGCTTCCAGGACTATATCATTGCGATCGATCCTGTGACCGGACGGAAGACACCCGATCCGGCGCTGCTGCCCGGCCGGGACCGTCCGGCGGTATTCATGTGCCCCCATGCCGGTGGCGGGCGCAACTGGAGCCCCAACGCCTTCGTCGAGGCAACAGGCATGCTCTATAGCAATTACCGCGATACCTGCATGGAGCTGCGCCCGCGCGCAGAGGGCGGCTTCCTGTCCAGCGGGGTGGATGTCTTCTATTCCGCCCCCGCGGATAGCGACGGCATGTTCGGCATCCTTCAGGGAATCGATCTGAAAACTGGCGAAGTGCAGTGGGAGAACCGCCGCCGCGCTCCCTACGACACCGGAGTCCTTGCCACGGCAGGCGGGCTGCTGTTCGCTGGCGGCATGGATCGCGAGTTCCTTGCCTTCGACCAGGATACGGGCGGGCGGCTGTGGCGTACTGGCCTGACAGGTGTGCCCAACGCCTCGCCGATCACTTATTCGGTCGATGGGCGGCAATATGTCGCTATCGTCACCGGCATGGGCAACCCGCTCTCCTTTGGCTTGCCAAACTTCACACCGGAATTGCCCGAGCCAGAGATCAACAGCGCATCGGTGACTGTCTTCGCGCTACCTGCCGACGACTGACACCACTTTACCCCGGCTGTAGAACAAGAAAAAAGGCCGCCCGGTGGGGCGGCCTTTCTCGTTTCGGAACTGGCACCGGGCTCAGTAATAGATGCCCAGCGTAAAGCCGATGGCACGGCCGCAGAACACGATCACCAGCCAGAAGGCCAGCGAGAGGATACCCGCCAGCTTGGCACCGGTCGGCAGCACACCCGAAGTGTCCCATTCATTGACCGTCTTATAGGTCACGAAATGGAAGATCACCATGTTCAGGCCCGCTGCGGCCATCAGGCCCATCTTCGTCAGGAAGTACGGGTTGACCATATAGGTGCTGGCCTTGCTGATGAAGAGCAGCGTGCCGGTGATGGCCGCGATCACGAAGCCGATCCACGTCCACTTCAGCGTATCGCTGGACATGGCGGTGACGGGAACCTTGTTCGAAGCCAGACCCAGCAGGCGCAGGTCCATGATCATGATGGTGCCAAAAACGGTCACCAGTGCCATTACGTGGAGCGATTCGATCGTCGGGAAGGCCCAAAGGCTCTCGGCAATGGAGATACCAAACGAGGAATACTCGATCGATTCCCAGATGTTTGTCGGTTCAGGATACATCATTTTTGTTTACTTCCCCCTCAAACCGGCACGTAGGCGATCCAGCGACCGGCCAGCATGATAAAGAGCCACAGGACGATCAGCAGCACACCGGTTTTGCGGGTACCGCTACTTGCCTCGAAGGTTGCACCGCCGGCAAGCGCCTTGGCAGCTACGGACTTCTGGAAGCCGAGCGTGATCAGCACGGTAACCAGCAACAGGACCATCTTGATCCAGAACACGGAGTTGACCATGTTGCGGATCGGTTCTGCAGTGATCATCAGGAGGCCGCTCAGCACGATCGCCAGCAGGCCATACCAGACCCACGGAAGGTAACGCGCAACCGCATCGCTCACGGTAACCGAGGTTCCGGCCTTTTCGTTGATCCGCAGCACGACCATCAGCAGCGAGCCGAAGGCAGCAGCGATGGCAGTGATATGCACAACCTGTGCAATCGGCACGTTCCAGAAGTTCTCAACCATAAACAGGCTGAGCGACGTCTCGGTAATCCAGAAGGCGAAGTCGAGGAGGAACGTCGTCCTTAACCAGTCCGTGATGAAAAATAGAATGTCGAATATGAAATCTAACATCGGATAAGGTATCCCCCATTCTGGCACCGGCCATTCAGCTCGATGCGATGCATCCATTCAGGCATCGGCCAATCCACCAGCGTGGCGACCCGTGCCAAGTAAATTACCGTTACAGACGCCGTAGCTCTGCGTTACATCAATTACCAAGGCCTCTCCTGCCTTGATCTAGCGCAAAGCCGCTAGCGCCATAATCGCACTCCGCCAAGCCTTACGCATAGAGAGCGGTCAATCGCGACAATTTGTCACAAAGTCGATCTCGACAATCAGACTGCAATTGGCAACGGAATACGGACAAATTCAAAGCCGGTCGATCAAATGTTGCCAACCAAACCCGTTTCCACGCTGCTAAGCCAGGCGGGAGGCCATTGTCAAAAGATGGATGCGTCTTTAGGACAGAATCAACAATCGCGGTCTGCTCCTTTGCTTGGACTGGCTGAAATCTGGAAGGCGGGAGGAATGAACATGCGGAAGGCCCGTGGGCTTGTTCTTGGGGCATTGCTGGCATCGACCGGCGCTACGGGTGTCGTCGCTCAGAGTGCCATTGCAGACGGGGATTGGCAGACGATCAACCGGGACCTTGCTGCAACCCGTTACTCGCCGCTTGACCAGATCAACCGGGCCAATGTTGCCGGCCTCAAGCCGGCCTGGTCCTATACGCTCCGCGCTTTCAACACTGCCGTTCCGCTGGTGGTGAATGGCACTATGTATATCACCGCACAAAGCAGGGTAGTGGCGCTGGACGCAGCTACGGGCGAGGAAATCTGGGTCCACGAATCACAGGCGGGTGCTGCAGGTTTCTCCGGCCGCGGCGTTGGCTATTGGCCAGGCGGACGCAATCTTGCGCCGCGCCTTCTCGTAACCCGTGGAAGCGAGCTGGTAGCCCTCGATGCGGCCACGGGCAGGCTGGTCGAAAGTTTCGGCAATGGCGGCGCTGTTGTGATTGATCCCGGATACGGCGGCACGCCGACCATTCACGGCAATGTTGCCGTTATTGGCGCAGCCACGCTGGAAAATCCGCAAGGCGCTCCCGGCAATCCGCGCGCCTTCAACGTGATCACTGGCGAGAAGATGTGGGAGTTTGACACCACTCCCGCTCCCGGTGAGTTGGGCGGCGACACATGGGGCAGCGGCGCAGAAGGGCGTGGCGGCACGAACATGTGGGGATTCGCGGCCACTGTGGATGCGGATACGGATACCGTCTACCTGCCTATCGCGGGTCCTTCCCACAACTATTTTGGCGGTGACCGCCCCGGCAGCAACCTGTTCGGAAATTCGATCGTCGCGGTGGATGCAGAAACTGGCGCCTACAAATGGCACTTCCAGACTGTCCATCACGATATCTGGGATATCGACATGTCGCATGCCGGCCCGCTGATACCGTTGGCCAATGGCGGCAAGGCGCTGACCAATGTGGGCAAGTCGAGCCTGTTCTATGTCCTGGATGCCGAGAATGGCGAACCCGTGCATGCGGTGGAAGAAACACCGGTGCCGCGCGGCAATGTTCCGGGTGAATACTACCACCCCACCCAGCCGATTCCACAAGTCACGCCGCCGCTCAGCCGCGTGAGCATGAGCTATGGCGACATCGTTACGGCAGAAGATACGAATGCAGCCCATGCCGAAGCGTGCCTCAACATGTGGGATACCGCTGGCGGTTATATCAACCAGGGCATCTTCACGCCTTTCATGTACCGTGCAGAAGGCGCGCCGGTGCAGTCGACCATCCAGCTTCCCGGCGGGATCGGCGGCGTGAACTGGGGCGGTCCATCGGCCAACCCGACCAATGGCATGGTCTATGTCAACGCGATCGATACTTCGCTGGTAGGCTGGGTCGAGCGTGTGCAGGGCGACCAGCCCTACAGCTTCGATGCTACATCTGCTCCCGCCTATGACCGTGCCAGTGTCGATGGCAAAGGTCCCTTCTTCAGCTTCCAGGCTCCGCTGAGCGGCGAATATGACGAGAATGGCCGCGCTGTCGGCGTGGCCGCGCCATGCTACAAGCCGCCGTGGGCACGTTTGACCGCGATCAACGCCAACACCGGCGAAATCGTGTGGGCAGTCCCGCTAGGGATTTACGAGGAACAGCCCGAAGGCAGGCAGTTGCTGGGCAATGCAGGCAGCGCCGGCCCCAGCGTGACCGCAGGCGGGCTGGTTTTTGTGGGTGCGACGAACGACAAACGTTTCCGCGCCTTTGACGCAGACACCGGAGAGCAGCTATGGGAGACCACGCTCAACGGTAACGCCAATGCCAACCCGATGACCTATCGGGGAAGCGACGGCAAACAATATGTCGCCATAAACGCCAGCGGCGTTATTATGGTGTATTCGCTCTGACTCTGATTTTTGCATACAGGAGAGGTTATGCGGGGGATTAAAAGTTTTTCGACGGCAGTTGCTGCAGCGGCGCTGATGGCCATGGGCAGCGTGGCCGCACAGGCCGAGCATCATGCAGGCATGGAACGCATCGACGGCAAGCCCAACCTCAATGGTGTGTGGCAGACCATCAACACCGCAAACTGGAGCCTCGAGCCGCATAATGCCCGGAGCAATCCGGTGGCGGACCGTCTGCTTGGCGCAATCGGCGCGATTCCCGCTGGTCTTGGCGTGATCGAAGGCGGAGAGATCCCCTACAACGACGCCGCCAAGGAGCGCCTGCAGGCCCACAAGGACAATGTGATCTATCACGATCCGGAAGCTGCTTGCTACCTGCCCGGCATTCCGCGCGCGACCTACATGCCCTATCCCTTCCAGATCATTCAGGGCAACAATGACGACATCCTGATGGCCTATGAATATGCATCGGCCAATCGCGTCGTCCACATGCAGGAAGTTGGCATTCCGCCGATCGACACCTGGATGGGCACATCCTATGGACAGTGGGATGGCGACACTTTGGTTGTCACAACGCTGGCACTCGGCCCCGGCCTGGTGAAGCTGCCCGCCGGCGAAATGATTGAAGGTGTGACCTGGCTCGATCGGGCCGGTAACTACCTGACCAACCACGCGACTGTTGTGGAACGCTTCACCCTTGCAGAGGGCGGCAACCACATCAACTACGAGGCAACGATTGAAGATCCGACGATCTACACGCGCCCGTGGACCATCAGCATGCCGCTGTATCGCCGCATGGAAGACAACGCACAAATCCTTGAATTCAAGTGCGTTCCGTTTTCTGAACAGCTGCTTTACGGCGACTTAATCGAGGACAAAGACGGCGAGTGATAGAACGCTCACGTTGAAGTCCCGCAAGACATCACGATTCGTGAATTTAAGGAGTTACCAGCCATGCAAATGAAGAAGCTCAGCGCTGCCGCGATCGGCGCCGTGCTGGCGGTGACGGGTGTCGGCGCAGCTGCGCATCACTCGTTCGCCACCGAGTTCGACCGCAACAAGCCCATCCGTCTTGAGGGCAAGGTTGTGATGTTCGAGTGGGTCAACCCCCACTCCTGGATCCACATCGACGTACGACGCAATGGCGCAACCGAACGCTGGCGTGTTGAAGGCGGTGCCCCCTCGGCCCTGCTGCGCCGCGGCTGGAACAGAAATTCACTGCCCGCAGGCACCGACATCATCGTTGACGCCTTCCAGGCTCGCGACGGTGACACCCGTGCTTCGGCTGCTGAAATCCGCTTCCCCAACGGTCGCGAGCTCTCGCTCGGTAACCCGACCACGGAAGCTGTTGCTGCTGCCGCCCGCCGCGCCGGCAACTAAGAAATATCCGGCCATCAGGCTGGAACATGAAGCGGGGGTCCCTTTCGGGGCCCCCGTTTTCCTTTGCGCGGACGACTGACGGTAAAGAACTCAATTCGGCCTATTGCACGAGGATGAGTCGGTCAGAAGTCGCGTCATAACGCAAGTTGACGCCTGCATCGCGCAGGCTTGCCAGTGCCACGAACTCGCCCTGCAGACGCTCCGCTGCTCGAACCGGCGTGGGCAGGATTGCCAGCATATCCCTGCGCGCAACATATATGGACGAGTTGGTATCGATCCGGATCTGTACCGGCCCCAGGACATCGGTACCATGCTGCACCTGCATCTGCAGCTGGATCGTGTCTTCATCTTCCGGTCCCGCAGCAAGATCGAAATCCAGGTTCATTATGCCACCAGGGCCAATGGTCGGGCCATTACGCGGCACTGTTGCGACTGCGGTCCTCTGCCCCCGTTCCGGCCCTATCATGCCGCGGAAAATCGCAGCGAACTCGTCATCACTCAGGCGGCCTTCGGCAGAAAGCTGTGCGGCAATTTCCGCGACCACCGGATCATAGTTTTCTTCATCGACCGGCAAGGCCATGGCGCTCGTAAATTCGATCGCATTCACCTGTTCCAGGTCAATCCGTACGGGATATCCGGCCGCACCAGACAGGTTGAGCGCGAAAGGACGATATTCGGCAGGTGCCATGGCATAGGACATCGCCGCTGCCACCACGAGCAACGGCAGAGCGAGTGCCAGGGTCTTGAGATAACCCCGGTCTTCCAAATCGCGCTGGGCCATCCAGAAGGCGATCACACTTCCCCTTTTCAATGCGAAGTACATTCTATCAGCCACTTGAATGTGGGCAAAGGCCAGTCTGTTGCCCCAGTCCGAATTCGGCACGGATCCCGGCGCAATCGCAAACAGGGCGGCGAATTGGAGTGATTCTGCGAATTTATGGTTGAATTGCCATTAACCAGCTTCGTCGACGCTTCTTATTCGCCTTGTCGGCAATTCTGCATGCATGTTCGAAGCAACCACACTTGCGACTGGCTGGAAGCGCTTGGCTCTGCCCTGCATGTTTGCAGGCATGGGAATCGCCGCTGCCTCCCCCGCGCAGGCAACGGCATTTACCACGCCCTTGCCGGTCGCGGCGGTTGGCATGCTCGATAACAATTGCCTCAACACCTCCGGCATGGTCCCCGCAGCCTCCAGCGCCGCTGCCATACAGGTCAGCGCCCAACCGGTGCATTCGTCCGGCCTGACCAAGGCTTCTGCGATTCTGGGCGGAGAAATGAGCGCCCTGGAGCGAATCCGCATGCAGCAGCAGGGCCTGTCTGCGCCGCCGCCAGCCATTGCGGCAGCGTCTGCATCGTTGTTGCAGAATGCGACCTGCGGGATCTCAGGCTTCATTCCGCGCATCAGCCCGAAGCCCGCCGTAAGCCAGCGTGCGAACAGCAACGATTTCCTTGCCACTTCGCGCGTTCGCATTCGCCAAACCAATTTTACAGACCGGTGGGAGCGTGTGTCCGCCGCCCATCTCGCGCCGGCGCGGGTACATCGATTGGTTGGCAACGGTTCCCTGACCGATCTCGAAACACTGGAGAAGGTCAATCGGTGGGTAAACCGGAACATTGCTCCTGTAAGCGACCGACGCTTCTATGGCACGGGCGATTACTGGGCACTCGCTTCTGAAACGCTGCGTGTAGGCGTCGGTGACTGCGAGGATTTCGCGATCCTGAAATACCAGATGCTGCTGGCCATGGGATATCCGGCCGAGGACATGTATCTGACACTGGCACGCGATCTGGCGCGCAATGCGGATCATGCCATGCTGGTCGTCAAGCAGAACGGCCGGTTCTACCTGCTCGACAATTCAACCGAGCGCGTGCTGCCGGCGGACCAGTCCTATGACTATCGTCCGACGATGAGCTTCAACAACGAATCGGGATGGCTCCACGGCTACACGCGCAGCGAACCGCAATTGAACCAGTTCGCCTATCGCTCCGTCAGTGCGACGTTGAGCCCGCGCGAAATTGGTTTGAGCAGGTAGGACAGGATACTTTTCGATCCGGTGATGATCTCCACGTCGGTGATCATGCCCGGAACGATCGGATAGCGCTGCCCACCCTTCTGGATATAGGACCTGTCGGTCTCTATCAGCACACGGTAATAGGCTTCCCGCTCGACCTCGTCATAGATGCTGTCGGCCGAAACCTCGGCCACGCGACCCGTCAGCCCGCCATAGGTCGCAAAGTCATAGGCCGTCACCTTCACGTTTGACAGGTCGCCCACGGCAACAAAGCCGATGTCGCGCGGGCTGACGCGCGCTTCTACCAACAGCCGGTCGCCCACAGGGATGACCTGCATGATCATTTCGCCTGCATTGACGAAGCCCCCCACCGTGGTGATCTGGACGTCATTGACGATACCATCGCTGGGCGCGCGCAACTCATTGCGATCGCGCCGCGCCTCGGCACCGCGAATACTTTCCTGGTTCACGGCGATGCGCGTGTTGACCTCGCTGCGCTCATCCAGCGCCTGTTGCTGGAAATCAAGCCTGGAAGACTGCAGATCCGCCTGCGCCTCAAGGATACCGGCAGCCGCACGTGCGCTCGCCTGCCGGGCGGCTGACAAGCGCCCGCGAATATCGACCAGTTCACGCTGGGCATCGAGGAACTCGGTCCTTGGGACAATTCCCTGGGCCGCCAAGGGCTCCAGCATGGTGACCTGTTCCTGTGCCAGCGTCAGGCTGTCCTGGAGCGAGGCGACATTGGCATCGGCCTCGCGCTGGTCGCGTCGACGCTGTTCAACGGCGGCAGAAAGAGCGGCCTGCCTGCTGCGTGCAGTTGCCAGGCGAACCTGTTGCAGGCGTTGCTCGTCAGCGCAAAGCGAACCGGGCTCGCAGCCCATTGAACTGGAGCCTTCGGCCTCACCGGCCAGACGATCCGCACGTGCTGACAGACGTTCGTTCTCGGTCTGCAGTTGTCCCAGCTCGGAATCGGCCATCGTATCGTCGAGCCGGACAAGTACCTGGCCCTGCGTCACTGTCTGGCCGCTGCGGACAAGAATTTCCTTGATCACCGCAGCTTCTGAAGGCTGGACCAGCTGAGCCTGGCTGGACGGAATAACCCTGCCCTGGCCTCGGGTGATCTCGTCCACCTGTGCCAAGCTTGCCCAGACCAGCAGCAGGCCAACGCCAGCCGCAGATATTGCGATCAGCCTCTGGCTCGGATCCCAACTGGAAATCCGCTCTTTCAGATTCACAGCGGCTCGCCTCCTGCGATTTGATGGCCGGCCACGACTGCATCGTAGCTTGCACTCGCCCTGACAGGGTCAGGGATCGAGAGGCGCCAACCCTTGCTGGGATCCATGCGCCCGCCGACATCGTTTTCCGCGCGGCGATCCTTGGGGTCGGGCTGGAGCCATGGTTCAACCGGCTCTTCCACTGCCATGGCAAGATCAGCGGCTTGCTGGTCGAAGCGGGCAAAATCTAGCTGTGGGATACGTTCCATGCCGTTCCACCGGGCCGTGAAGCTGCTCGAACGCCCACCCTTGCCGGGAAAGCGGTAGAAAAGGTGATGGCCCACGCGATGCACTTTCGCCAGTGTGAATGCCCAACGCGGCAAGACGTAATCGGCATGGTAATGCGTTGCCGTGCCAACCGCTGGTTCGACATGTCCGGCCAAAGCCGCGGCGGCCACTTCGCGCGAACGGCGCCAAAGGGAGGCTACAGGCGCACGCGTCAGTGCGCCGTCGCAAACAAAGCTGAACTGGCAGACAGGCTGGTTCCAACCTTCATAGACCACGCCGCAAACCGAAGAAGGATAGGCAGGGTGCTGCACACGGTTCAGAACGACCTGGGCAACGCTGCGCTGGCCTTCCAGCGGCTCGTTCGCCGCTTCGTAATAGACAGCCTGCGCAAGACACTGCAGCGCCGCATCATATCCATTGGCCGACGCTGGAATGGCATGGAATGCACGCATAACCTCCTTCCGGCCGGTGGCCAGCGGGATCTCGGCATTGCGTTCCTGGGCCGTCTTGCCACGGCCCAGGATGAGGGCGTTCTCTTCCAGCGTCAGGCTGGCGAGACCGGCAAATTCACTCTTGGTGGCGGAATTTCCATTACCATTGGCACCCAGCCGGTCATCTTCCGGCCTGGGCAACACAGGTGCACTCAGCGCTCCGAGCAGGAGCGCACAGCCCAACAGGCGCGCTGCCATTCCAGCAGCGTTCTTGCGGCCCATTCCTGCAAACCGTTCTGTCATTATCCCAATTCGCTCTGTTGTCCTCTTTGGGACAGGATCTCTTCCTTGGAACCGTCGGCAACGATGCGCCCCTGGTCCATCACTATGATCCTATTACATAGAGCAAAAAGCGCCGGGCGATGAGTCGAAACCACGAGTGTCTGGTTTTCGGACAATGCGGAGCGCAATCGTTCCACCATCTGCTTCTCTGTGTGGCTGTCCATCGCCCCGGTCGGTTCGTCCAGGAACAACAGGTCACACGGGGCTACAAAAGCGCGAGAAAGCGCCAGAAAGGCACGCTGGCCACCTGAAAGGCGCCTGCCTTGCTCACCCACTTCGCGATCGAATCCGGACTCGTCGCGTGCAAGAAACTTGTCCGCACCACTGATCGAAAGTGCGTTCAGAATCTCCGCATCGCTCGCCCCGGGCTTTCCGAGGCCGATATTGTAGCGAATCGAGCCGGTGAACAGATTCGCGTCCTGGCCGACATAGCGGAAGGCGGAACGCATGTCGGTAGGGCGGAACTGGCGGCTGTCGATGCCGTTCACCAGCATGGCACCGCCAGTCGGTTCGTAAAGCCCGCACAGCACGCGGCCGAGCGTGGATTTGCCCGATGCAACGCGGCCAATGATTGCCACCCTCTCGCCCGGATTGATCTCCAGGTCCAGGTCAGCCAGCGCCGGCACCGAAACATCTGGATAGTTGAAGGAGAGCTTCTCCAGCTTGATCCGATAGCCCGTGGGCGTAACCGGAAGGGACATGCTGCCCTTCTGACGCTCGTCCTCTACCTCGAACAGATTCTCTATGGAATCGAGCGCTTCGCGCGCCTGGCGACCGCGGGTGAGCAGGAATGCGATCTGGCCAACGGGGGCAAGCGAACGCGACGCCAGCATCACGATAGCGATAATCGCACCCATGGTGATCTGTCCGGCGGCAAAAAGGTAATAGCCGCCAACCACCAGCGACACGCTGGAAATCTGCTGGAAGGACGATGCCATCGAAACGGCGATGGCATTGATGCGGCGCAGGCGCAGTTGCGAATTGCTGCCGATTTCGGCCAGGCTGTGCCAACGCCCCAGCATGTTGCGTTCGCCAGAAACGCTCTTCAGCGTTTCCATGCCCGCCACCGCTTCCACCAGCATGGTCTGCTGCAGGCCGTGATCCGCCTGCGCATCGCGTGCGGCATTTGTCACCTTGCTTTGCAGGACATAACCCGCAGTAGCCATAAGGCCCATCGCCACGAGCGGAACCAGCGCGAGCCACCCGGCGATATAGGCGATCACTGCGATGAACACCACCAGGAAACAGACATCAACGAGGGTAACAATCGTGGTGGACGCAAAGAAGTCGCGAACGATCGTGTATTCGTTGACGCGCGCAGCCATCGCACCAGTGCTGCCCTTGCGCTGGCTCATCGGGAAGGCAAGCAGCCGGGCAAATATCTTCTGCGACAGGCGCAAATCGAGCCTTCGCCCGATCTGGTCGATTACCTGCGTACGCGCCGACCTGAGGGCGAATTCCAGTGCAAAGGCAAGCAGGACGCCGGTTGCCAGCACCCACAGGGTCGCTTCAGCCTCATTGGGAATGACCCGGTCGTAAACATTCATTGAGAACAGCGGCAAGGCAAGTGCCAGGAAATTGACGATCAGCGATGCCAGGATCACCGGACGGAAGGCCTTGCGTTCCTTGCGCAGCTCCGACCAGAACCAGTGCGTACGCCCCTTGGCATGCCACGGAGCATCCTGTTCGCGCAACTTGTCAGGATTGCCGATTACAGTGACCAGCTCTCCTGCGAATTTCTCTTCCACGTCTGCAGCAGGACGCCACTGCGCCTCGTCAGCACCATTCTCCCAAACCAGCACGTCCTGGTCCGAAACTTCAAGCAAGGCCACCGCCCCGCCCTCTGCCAAAGCCAGAGCCGGATAGAACTCGCTGCGCAAGGGCAGCTTGCTCAGGCGGTGGTGTTCGTAATTCAGTCCGACCAGATCCAGCGCGGCATTGGCCTGGTGGAACGGCAGTCTTCCATCCGCCGAACGCGGCAGCATGTTGAAGAGGCCGCGCGGCGGGTTGAACCCAAACCGCGCGGCCAATTTGCCAATGGCCGAAATTACGGGATCGTGCTGTTCTACAGCCAAAGGTTCCTCAAGCTGTTGCACTCAACCATTCCCCGGTTGATCAGACTTACCGCGGGTAGCGGCGCCGATCGAGTTCTGCTGGAACGGAAGGACCATAGTTGAAGCGTTCACGTTCTGCCATGCCCGCACCCGCTCCCGGCGCCACTTGCAGCGAATCGAGGAAACGGTTGGTTGAGGCAAGAACCTGGTAGCTCGCGAACAGCTCCGAATAATTGGAGGTCGCAAGGCGTACCTGCGTGTTGAAGCGCGTGTTCTGCGCATCCAGCACGTCGAGCAGCGAACGACGGCCAATGTCGAACTGGCGGCGATAGGACAGCAGCAAGTCGTCGCTCACCGCAGCCTGACGCTGCAGAGCTTCACCGACATTGCGCTGTGTCTCGAGCGCCGTCCACGCATTGGTCACGTCTTCTTCGGCTTCGCGGACGCGGTCATGCAGACGGTAACGCTGCTCGCTTGCGCGACGCACCATTTCCTGCACTTCAGCTTCCTTGATGCCGCCGTTGAAGATGTTCCAGCGCAGGTAAACCCGGCCGATCACATCGTTGGTTTCACCGTCGAAGCCATCGATATCCTCACCGATCCGGCCCGTCACATCCACGCCGATGCGCGGATAGAGATTGCCGCGGGAAGACATGATCATCGCATTGGCGGCATCGACATCAGCCTGTGCTTCACGCACCAGCGGATTGTTGGTGCGCGCTGCGCCAATCGCCTCTTCGAGGTTGGCGGGCATAAGAGCCGTAAAGGCTGTGGGGTTGACGACACGATTGATGTCCAGCCCGGTCAGACGACGCAGAGACGTCCGCGCATTGGTCAGATCTTGCTTCGCCTCTTCGCGCTGAACGATGGCAGCCTGCAGGCGCTCTTCCGACTGCTGCAGGTCAGCGACGCTGATAGCGTCCTGGTCCACACCTTCGGAAAGGCTTGCCGACAGCAGCTCATGGAAACGCGCATTGTCTTCCGCCGCTGCCACGACCTGCTCTTGGAGGAGGACGTTCAGATATTGCCGCGCAACCTGCAGGGCAATGAACTCCGAACGCTCCACAACGCGCAGCGAAGCTCCGTCGACACGGGCCGCCTGGCGCAGCAGTTCGCCACGACGACGACCGAAATCGATCACGGTCCAGTCCGCGCGGGCCTGGGCTTCAAGCGGATAGAGCCAGTCATCGGCAATACCCAGCGTACGGCGGGTATTGTTTTCAAGACGGCGAGCGCCGGCAGATGCCTCGAGGTCAAGCGTCGGGAAGAACAGGCCCTGGGCCTGGTCACGTTCGAACTGGATTGCCTCGGTATTCATCTGCGCCTGAATGATTTCAGGGTTGGATGCGACGGCGATCTCGATTGCCTGGCGCATGTCGATCGGTTCGGTCACCGGCTGTGCATTCACTGCCGGAGCAGCGGTCGAAAGCAACAGGGCGGCAGTCAGAGTGTTTAGATATTTCATGTCCTGTCCTCCCCTCAGTCCGCCGAGATTTCGACGCGGCGGTTCTGCGGGCTGCGCGTGCCATCGGGCAACGGAACACGCGGATTGCTTTCACCTTGGGCCGAGCTCGTCATGAAGTCATCTCCAACGCCGCGTGCTGCAAAGGCTGCAGTCACTGCAGCGGCGCGTTCCTGGGACAAGCCAAGATTGTATTGGTCCGAACCAGCCTGGTCCGTGTGACCGACGATCTGGAAGCTCTCCCATTCGCAGATCGCGATATTGGTCACGATGGTATCGAGAATGGTTCCCGCTTCCGGTGCGATCTCCGCCGAATCGAATTCGAAGAAGACGGTACCGATGATCTCGTCATCGCAGAAGTCAGGCTTGACTACCGGCGGAGGTGGTGGTGGCGGTGGTGGTGGCGAAGCCGGCGGACGCGAGACAAAATTCATCATCTCGTAAGCCAGCTGACACTTGCGGATACTGGTTTCGTCTTTTGTCGACGATTTCAGATATCCCAGGGCAATGCCGCACTGCACCTTGGTCTCGAGAGCCCAAAGGTAGCGCGGATCATCCGCCGCAATGAACGATTCAGCCAGAGAATTGGCAAGGCCTGCATCGTAGCGAGATTGGACTTCCCCGCGCAATGTATTGTTATCCAGACCCATCAGGTAGGCGAAATCGCCTTCCTGAGCTTGCACCGCAGTCGACCCGAAGGAAACAAGAGCGGTGGCTGCCAATAGTTTCATCGCTTGGTAGCGCATTATAGTTACCCCCTTT
>JAHEBH010000080.1 GCA_024642335.1 Erythrobacter sp. | reverse complement strand
TGCGCGCGCAACAAACCGAAATGATCCTCGATCGCGCGGCGATTATAGAGTCCGGTCATGGGGTCGCGTTCGCTCAGTTCCGCCAGTGCCTGGGCCCGTGTCAGCGCCCGGTCCCGCTCGCGGCGCACAGCCAGGATACGGTCAGCCACTGCCAGTGCGATGATCATCACTTCAATGGCCATTGCCAGGAATAGAGCCTGGTCCATGGAAGAAGGCGGGGAATAGACGCCAATGCCCCTGAGCAACTTGTCGATGCCGGCCGCAATCACGGGAAGCCAGGCGGCGAAGAGAAAACGCGCCGCCCTGCTGCCCGATAGTATCGCAGTTACGATCGCCAGCACGTAGACCGGGATTGTCGGGGTGATCGCAAGGAAATAGAGCCGGTTGTCGAACGGCTGGCTGATGTCCAGTTGGAGGGCCGCGAAGCCCGGAACCAGCATGGTCCAGATTGCCACGGCGCGCAGCAGCTTGCGAACGGAGGCAGACAGGACACCTTCCTCAAGAAAGGACGACAGGAACAGTCCGCCCAACCCGGCGTAGATTGCCCAGCTCAGCGGACCGAGGCTTGTCGTGATCCTTACCGGCACGTCTGCGAAACCATGAATCACGCCACCTGCGGACAGAACATAGGTCAATGCCGAAAAAGTCATGCCCGCATGCAGCAATACGAACCGTTCGCGCAGGACAATGTAGAAGATGGCATCGAACAGGACTGGCATGATCAGCATTCCGGCCACCACCGCCAGCAACATCAGCACCAAGGGAGATACGCCATTGCCCAGAGAATCGCGGGTGACCTTCGCTTCACTGGCTATGGTGAGCGCATGCGGACGCAAGATGCGGACGATATAGGCGTCGGTCGATTGACCGGCCTCAGGCAGGTCGAGCGAAAACACCGGGCCGGCGATTTGCGGCTTTGCGTCTTCAATGGTGTAGCGTTTGCGCTCACCCAGTTCACCGCCATTGATCGCGCCGATCTCGACACTGTCGAAGACGGTGGCCCGGCTCGAAAATTGCAGTGGCGGTGCGTCTTCTGCCCAGCCCGAAAAGAGCAGCCAGGTGACTTGCTGTCCGTCGACCCAGCCCTCGTCATCGCATTGCCAATCCAGCGCCCCGGCGGCTTGTTCGAGGGTGATTTCCTCGCCCGAATAGGCGTGACAAACAGTATCGGGCGTCGGTTGCGCGCTGGCAGGCACGGCACATAGCGCCGCGTACAGGGCAAACAGCCCAGCCAACATGATCCGAAAACTACCCCAAGTCATGCAGGCGCCGATACCCGAACCTGCCTTCAAAGATATTAATCAAGGTCCGGATATTTATCCACAATCTGCTCGGGATTCTATTGCGCAGGGTAGGCAAATTGCAGGCGATTGCCGTCTGGATCCCGCACTTCCATCAACTGGTAGCCCCACCAGCCATCCTCTATATCGACGTCACCGTCTTCATATTCCTGGCGCAGCAGATCGAGTTGCTCTGCCTCGAGCGAAAGGAAGAGCAGGCCTGAACCGGCCTGGCCTGGCAAGCGGCGCAGCAGGATTTCGCACCCCTCGCGCGAGACCTGGGCAGCCAGGGTGTTGTCGCCTTCCTCGAAGCGCCAGTCTTCGGCAAAGCCGAGGCAGCCGCAGTAGAAGTCCAGCGCATCCGATAAGTCCGCAATCGGAAAGACGGGCCGCGCATACCAGGCCGTCACGATGTCTAATCCGTCGCGAACAGCGCCAGGTCGATGCTTTCGCCCACGGCGCGCAGTCCAGCGTCCGATCCGTGCAGGAAGTCGCCCATGTGATAGCCATCGCGCATGGTGGCCGGGTCATCCGGCTCCGCAAATGCAAGGTCGATGCGGGTGATGGCGTCGAATTCGCCGCTGCCCAGCATCCAGTCGGTGATTTGCTGGCGCACAGCCTCGCCTTCCTCCGACCAGTAGCCAGCACCCTTGTAGGGGCCGATAGGCGAACCGATCACCTTGATCCCCTTGGCATGGGCGCGGGCGATCAGCTGGCGGTATCCGGCGATCATCTGCCGGGCGTCGATCTGCGGCTGGTCGATCGTCAGCCCTGCCACACCGCCGCGCTGCGGGCCAAAGGCGTTGCCAATATCATTCACGCCGACAAAGACGATCATGTGCGTGACATTGGGAAGGCTCAGCACGTCCTCGTCAAAGCGCGACAGGGCGCTTTCGCCCATGCCCGGGCTAAGCACGCGGTTGCCGGAAATACCCGCATTGGCGACGGCATATTCCATGCCCGCTGCCTCAAGCCTCTCTGCCAGCACGTCGGGCCAACGGCGGTCCGTACCCGCTGTCGATCCCACGCCGTCAGTAATCGAATCGCCATAGGTGACGATGGTGCCTTTCGCATCGCCGGACAGGACTTCCACCGTTTGCAGGAAGGCGCGGTATTGCGCGGTCGAGGCCGGCTCGAAATCCTCGCCCACATGGTTGCCCGGCGCGGACACGGCGAGCGTATCGAGGCCGGTCAGATGGCAGGTGCAGGGACCGGTTTCCTCGGGCAGGTACATCACCACCTTGGCCTTCTGGAAATCCTGTGTCTGCAAATTGACCAGATCGCTGGCGAAAGGCGCGCCGCGTGGGATGACGGCCCCGGCCTCGCCGCCGAATGTAAGCGGACGGCTGGAGCCTGCCACTTCATTCCCCTCCGCGTCGAGCAGCACGATCCGCGCCTCGCCAATGTGCAAAGGCGCCGCGCCATAACGGTTGGTAAAGCGCACGCGCAATTGCGATCCGCCCTCGGACAGGCGGATGATCTGGCTGATCGTCACATCGTCATAGGATGCGGCAGCAAAGGGGCCTTCGGTGGTGAGCGGCGCATGCGGGCTGGCGGTCCAGCTGGCGACCCACAGCCCTTCGCCGTGATGTTCGGCATGCGCCGTGCTGGCAGTGGCGATGGCTGCACTGGCGAGTGCCAGACGAAGAATTGGCGAACGCATTGGTTTCCCTCCCGAGTATCTGCCCTTGCGGGCAGTATTTGCGCGCGAACTTAACGGGTAATGCGGGCGATGCAATCGCGGCCAGCGGACAATGTTATGGTGCCGCGCTCGTAAGTCGGGCTACTTCCGGTAAACCCAATATTCCGGCCCCCAGCGTTCTTCCAGTTCCGCCAGGCATTCGCGGTGAATCTCGCGCACGCGTTCGGGGGTCATGTATTCGGCCGCGTCAATTTCCTCGATGGTGAGGGTCGACTTGTCTTCATACAGGTGTTCGCCGGTGAGCAGCGCATGCTCATTATAGGGCCAGATAAAGGCCTGGCGGCTGGAGACGAGATAGAGCCCGTCCTCTTTCTCTGCCGAGATACCGATCTTGGCCAGTTCGGCGCCGGTCGACATCTGGTGGAACCACATCTCGTCGGCGATTCCCCAGTCTGCGACGGCCACCTTGTCGCCGCTGTTCCACAGCACGATATCGCCGATCGCGCTGTAGAAATCGAACACGCCCTGCTTTCCGTGGACCTGCACCGGATTGTCGCCCCAGCACACATGATAGACAGGATCATCGGCCATCATGTCCGGCGCGGTGATCTCCTCGAACATGGCCGCGCCTTCCAGATGCACATGGCGGCAGTAATTCTTGAGGATTGCCCTGTGCAGCGGATTGGCGAGCTTGTCGTGCAGCTCGATCGTGGGGTTCATGCAGTCATAGACTTCGCGTTCGTATTTGCTGGCCATGGGCGGATCCTCTCATTCTTGTGCGAGCGATCATGCCATGGTTGCCGGTCCTGCGGCTAGGACTCAAGCGAAGACGGACCTGTTGTCAGGCGAACTAGAGCGGGTTTCCGTCCCGGTCGCGGTAGATTTCGCGGCGGCCCACATGGTTGGCGGGACCGACCAGGCCGTCCTCCTCCATCCGCTCGATCAGCTTGGCTGCAGTGTTATACCCTACGCCCAGCTGGCGCTGGAGCCAGGAGCCGGAGGCCTTCTGGTTCTCCCACACGATCTGGCAGGCCTGCATGTAGCGGCGCTCGTCCGGATTGTCAGAGGCGGTAAACTCGTCCTCGAAATTGAATCCGCCGTCTTCTGGTTCTTCGGTGACGCTGTTGATGTAATCGGGCTCGCCCTGCGCGCGCCAGTGGCTGGCGACCTGTTCCACTTCCTCGTCCGAGACGAAGGGGCCGTGCACGCGCACCAAGGCTCCGGTGGTGGGCTTGTAGAGCATGTCGCCCTTGCCCAGCAGCTGCTCGGCGCCCTGCTCGCCCAGGATGGTGCGGGAATCGATGCGGCTGGTGACGTTGAATGCGATGCGCGTTGGCAGGTTCGCCTTGATGACACCGGTGATGACATCGACCGAGGGGCGCTGCGTCGCCATGATCAGGTGGATGCCTGCGGCGCGGCTTTTCTGCGCCAGCCGCTGGATCAGCACCTCGATCTCCTTGCCAACGGTGACCATCAGGTCAGCCAGCTCGTCCACGATCACCACGATCTGCGGCATCACCTCGTATTCGAGCTGCCTTTCCTCGAACAGTTCCTCGCCCGTTTCGGGGTCGAAGCCGGTCTGCACGCGCCGACCCAGCGGCTTGCCCTTGGCGATGGCGGCCTTCACGCGTTCGTTGAAGCCGCCGATATTGCGCGCGCCGATGTCGCTCATCAAGCGGTAGCGGCGCTCCATCTCCTCCACCGCCCATTTGAGCGCACGGATCGACTTGTGCGGCTCGGTCACCACCGGGGCGAGGAGGTGCGGGATGTCGTCATAGCTCTTGAGTTCGAGCACCTTGGGATCGACCAGGATCATCCGGCATTCGGTCGGGCTGAAGCGGTAGAGCAGCGAGAGCAATATGCAGTTGAGGCCCACCGATTTGCCCGATCCGGTCGTACCGGCGACAAGCAGGTGCGGCATGGCGGCAAGGTCTGCCACCACGGGTTCGCCGGCGATATCCTTGCCCAGGATGATCGGCAAATTGCCCTTGGCATTGGCGAAGGCCTCGGATCCGACCATTTCCTTGAAGCTGACCGTCTGCCGGTCGGCATTGGGCAATTCGATGCCCATCACCGTCCTGCCCGGGATGGAGCTGACACGGGCGGAAATGGCAGACATGTTGCGGGCGATGTCTTCGGCAAGGCCGATCACGCGGCTGGCCTTGATGCCGGGGGCGGGCTCCAGCTCGTACATGGTCACCACCGGGCCGGTGCGTACGGCGGTGATTTCGCCCTTGACGTTGAAATCGTCGAGCACGTTTTCGAGCAGGCGGGCATTGCGTTCCAGCGCCAGCTTGTCGAGCTTTGGTGCGTTGTCGGCGGGCGGATCGGCCAGCAGGTCGAGGCTGGGCAGGTCGTACTCGGCAAAAAGGTCTTTCTGCTTGGCCTTGCCGGGCTTGGCCTGGCGCGGCGGAGCGGAAGGGTCGACGATCTGCGGCGGCTTACGGTCGGAAAGGGCGAAATCGATGGGCTCCGCCTCCTTCCTGGCGGCGGCCTTGCGCCTCTCGGCCTGCTCCTTGAAGGGGTTGGCATTGCTGCCGGGCAGGCCGGGGCGGCGTTTGAGCCATCCGGGCAGCGTCAACAGGCCCGCCCAGTCAAGCGCAAAGACTTTCCCGGTGAGGAAGGCGCCGCCCAGCAGCGCCACGAAGCCGCCGCCCAACATGGTCCAGAACTGTGCGCCTTCCGGCAAACGTCCGGCCAGCGCGCGAAGCCCCCCCTCGCCCAGCTGGCCGGCGAGGCCTCCTGGTCCCGCTGGGAAAGACCAGACCTTGGGTTCCGAAACCAGCGCCAGAACGGTGGAAAGCAGGAACATGGCAACAAGCAATACCAGCATGGAACGCCACCACTTGCCGCCGGCTGGGGCGCGCTCGCCCTCTTCTTCCTCACGCTCTGAAGCGCGCCAGAGCTTGCGGGCAAAGGCATATAGCAGCGGCAGGAACAGTACCGAGACGAGGCCGAAGGACCATAATGCGCGTTCGGCTGCCCAGGCCCCGGCGCGGCCCATCCAGTTCTGCACCACATCGCCTGCGGCGGTGGAAGGCGATGGGTCGGTCTGGCTGTAGCTGACGAGCGCGAGGGCGAGGAAGGCCATCAGCGCAAACAGCACCACCGAAGTGCTCATCTGCAATATGCGCGCCAGCGAGCGGCGGAAGGCCGCCTTCCAGTCGCTGGTCTGCCCTGATTTGCGGGCATGCGTTGCCATGAATATTATTCCTCTACGTCCCGCAGGTGGCCATTGTGAATCCGCAGCGACTCCGCGTCAACTTGTTTGCTTTTCGCACGCCCATCCGGGCGTGCGTCCTCGCTATGCGGGCAGGCAAGCTGCCCCCGCTGCGGGCGGCCGTTCGGCCTTGCGGGCCGGCGGCCCGCTTTGGTGTCATTAACTGAGCCCGTCAATTGCCGCCCAGTGCGGCCAATCGAGCCTCCGCGCGCGGGCAGGATCCATTCCGCCGAGAGCAATCACCGGCATGCGGGCATATTGCGCCAGCATGCGGAAGCGGAGGGGGCCAAGCGAAGTCGCGCCGGGATGGCTGCGTGTGGGAAAGGCGGGCGACAGCAATACCGCATCCGCGCCGATGCGGTTGGCCTGCGCGATCTCGCACATGTCATGCGCGGCGGCGAGCATGAGCAGGTCGCGCCGCGGATAAAGGCTGAGCGGGCTGCCATAGATGCCGTCTGCACCCCATTCGGTTGCGGTCAGCGCGCTATCGGCGAGCACCACCACATGGCTCCGCGTGCGGGCGAGCCTTGCCAGCGAAGAATAGCGCGCAACCCGCTCCGCACCGGGCAAGTGGTAATGGCGATAGATAAAGCCGCTGCCGCGCGGCAGGCGGGCTAGTGTCTCTTCCAAGACGGCATCATTGCGTTCGTCCGACAGCAGCCAGATATTGGGGAAAGACTGGATCATCGCCATGGCAACGCTATAGCGCGCCTATGAGCGACAATGCATCCGAACTTTTGGCCGGTGTACAAGCCGAAATCGCCAAGGCCTGTGCGATTGCCCGCCGCAAGGTGGAGGATGTGACGCTGATCGCCATCAGCAAGACCCATGCCCCGGATGCGATCGCGCCGTTGCTTGATGCAGGGCACCGCGTCTTCGGCGAAAACCGCGTGCAGGAAGCGCAGGGAAAGTGGCCCGCATTGAGAGAGCAGTATCGGGGGGTTGAACTGCACCTTGTGGGGCAGCTCCAGTCGAACAAGGCGGAAGATGCCGTGGCCTTGTTCGATTGCATCCATTCGCTCGACCGGCCCTCGCTCGTGTCCGCACTTGCAAAGGCGATGGACAAGGCGGGCAGGCGCATTCCCTGCTTCATCCAGGTCAATATCGGCGAGGAGGAACAGAAGGGCGGCTGTGCGATCGCGGAGGTGCCCGCGCTGATCGCACAGGC
>JAHEBH010000032.1 GCA_024642335.1 Erythrobacter sp. | reverse complement strand
CGCAAGGGCACATAGCCCAGGGAACAGCAGCTTTCCCGCAGATTTCATCTGGGGCGCCTCGACGGCCGGCCACCAGGTCGAGGGCAACGACACGGCATCAGACACATGGTTCCTCGAGAACGTCGAACCGACCGTCTTTGCCGAGCCTGCCGGCGATGCCGCCAACAGTTTCCACTTGTGGCCGGTCGACCTTGATCTTTGCGTAGCGATGGGGCTGAACGCCTACCGCTTCAGCGTTGAATGGTCACGGATCGAGCCCGAACAAGGGCTGTTCTCGCAGGCGATGCTTGATCATTATACCCGCATCGTTGCCGGGTGCCATGCCCGCGGACTGCGGCCGATCGTCACCTTCAATCATTTCACCTCGCCGCGCTGGTTCGCGGCGCTGGGCGGCTGGACCAATCCCGACGCGCCCGGCCTGTTCGCCGGCTATTGCGAGCGGGTGATGCACGCGCTGGGCGACGGGATCGACCACGCGCTAACCTTCAACGAGCCCAACATTTTTCGCCTGCTCGACGGTATCCTGCCGCCGCAGGTGCGCGCCATCGAGCGCGCCACGCTGGATCGGGCGGGCGCAGTCACCGGCAGTGCACATTTCGCGGCTGCCAATGTTGTCCGCCCCGAAGACGAAGACGCGATCGAAGCCGGAATGTTGCTGGGTCACCAGCAAGCCCGTGCAGCGATCAAGGCGATCCGGAGCGACCTGCCGGTCGGCGTTTCGCTGGCGATAATTGACGAGCAAGCCATGCCCGGTGGCGAGGCCTTGCGCGACGAGGCGCGGCGCAAGCTTTACGGTGCCTGGTTCGCCTCCGCGCGCCATGACGATTTTGTCGGGGTGCAGAACTACGAACGACGGGTTTGGGGTCCGGATGGCCGAATCGAACCGCCCGCCGATGCGGTCCGCAGCCAAACCGGGCAGGAAGTCTTCGCACCTTCATTAGCCGGGGCGGTTCGCTATGCGCACGAATCCACGGGTGTACCGATCTTCGTCACCGAACACGGCATGAGTACGACAGACGATTCGATCCGCGCCTGGCTGATCCCCGTGGCCTTGTCGCACCTGCACACGGCCATCGCCGACGGCGTGCCGGTCAAGGGTTATTGCCACTGGTCGTTGCTCGACAACTTCGAGTGGATCTTCGGTTACGGCCCCAAGTTCGGGCTGCACACCGTCGATCCGGTGACGTTCGAGCGCAGGGCCAAGCTTAGCGCGGTGGTTTACGAAGGCATCGCCCGCGCCAACGCGCTGTAGGCGTCAGGCAGGCTGCGTCTCGGCGTCCTCGCGCTTGATACGCTTGTGGTCTTCCTCGGTAAGGCCGGATTTCCAGTAGGACGAAATGTACAACTGGTCCGGCCCAAGGCTGCGCTCTTCGCGCAGATAGGTGCGCAGCGCCTGCATGGCCGTGAACTCGCTGGCGCACCAGGCGTAGACCTCGCCATGCGGCCAGCCTGCCTCGCGCAAGGCATTGGCGAGGGCTTCGGGCTGCGAGCCGGGTTGCGGCACTACCAGCCAGCGAACCTCGACGCCCTCAGGCTTGGCCAGCTGCTGGATGTCAGCTGCATCCATCACCTCGATCACCGCCAAGCCGCGCGCGTCGGCGGACAGAGCTGCCAAATTGACAGCGATCGCCGGTAGCGAGGCCATGTCGCCTGCAATCAGGTAGAAATCGTGGCCTTGGGGTAGCGGCTTGGCTGGCCCTGGTCCGCCCGCTTCGATGCTGGCGCCGGGTTCGACGGTCATTGCCCAGTCTGTCGCCGGACCGGCGTGGCCGGTAGCGGTTTCCGCGTGGAGGGCGAAGTCCACATCCAGCGCATCGGGGCGCTGCTCGCGGATCGTATAGGTCCGAACTGCCACTTTGCCGTCAGGCAGCGGTAGGCGCAATTTGACATAGCCGCCTGCACAGTCTGCCGGGAACCCTGCCATAGCTGGACCGCCAAGGGTGATCCGCAAGAGGTTGGGGGTGACAGCGGCCTTTGAAAGAACAGTGAATTCCCGCGGTGGCGGGCGATTGGGGGGTGCGATAGGTGTATCTCCTCAGGCAGCCGTGTGGCCGCCCAGTGTTTCAGCAAACCAGTCCGCAATATAGTCGATCGCAAAGGCGTGGTTGTCCGCGCCGACATGTTCGACACCGCCCTCGCGCGGGGTGAACCACTTGAGTTCGCGGCGCGGTGAGTTGACTAGCTGGTCATAGGTCTGGTTGGCATAGTCGGGCGAGATCTGGCGGTCCTCTGCGCCATGCGTGACAAGGAAGGGCACCTTGATCCGGTCCATGTGGCCGTTGAGGTTCATGTCCTTGGTCTTCTCGAGAAAATCCTCCATGTCCTTTGCGCCGAACACCCAGAACACGTGACCCCAATAATGCGGCACGGGATTTTCGCCTTCGCGCTGCATGCGCTTGTATTGCACCTCATGCCAGTTGTGGTTGGCACCCCATGCAGCGCCCGAGGCAAAGCGCGGTTCATAGGCCACCGCCCGCGGGGCATAGTGCCCGCCCAGCGAAATGCCGGTCATGCCGATCTTGTCGTTGAGCACGTCGTCGCGCGTTTCGAGATAGTCGACCCAGGCCGATGCCCATTCCTCGCTGTGCGGGGTGGCGGGCAGGTCCTGCAGGCGCAATGCCTCGCCCGTGCCCGGCTGGTCGACGCAGATCGAATGGATGCCGCGTTTGGCCAGCGCCGTGGGGAAGCCGCCCATCCACAGCATTTCCTTCATGGAATCGAGGCCGTTGCAATAGACCACGCAAGGGGCGGGGCCTTCGACCGGAGCCTTGTGGAACAGGCCGGTGATTTCCTTGCCCCGATAGGGAATGGTGATCTTGGTCACCGGCTCGGCGGTATATTTCATCCCGCGCAGGAAATTGTCGATCGCCTTTCTGTAGGTCAGCGCGCGGCCTTCGCTGCCGTGCTTCTGCATGCGTTCGCCGGTCTGGTAGTAAATTGCCGAGCGCTTGAACTTGTTGCCGGCGGAAAATTGACGACTCTTGGCCAGGTCTTCCTCACCCAGTTCGACGAGCTTGTCGGCCATGGCCACCCAGGCTTTCATGAAGTCTTCGGTGCCGGCGTCTTCGCCCGCTTCGGCCTTGTCACTCAGCTCGTTGATGATGTCGACGATCTCGCCCATCTTGCCGCCATTCTCCAGCGCGATGGAAACGCCAAGGTTCCAGACGTAGTTGGGGAAGGGTTCGAAAAGTGCCATTGTTTATACTCCTGCGGGCTTGAACAGACCCGGGTCTGCTTCGGGGCGCGGCATGGTCTGCGGACCACCTACTCCGGTTCCCCATTGATCCATAATGTCGGGCGCGGGCTTGAAGGTCCGCGGTTCCCAGTTGTCGTCGTCCACTTCCTCCAGTTCGGCGGTATATTCCACCGCAAAGCCGTTGGGCGTTACGAAATAGCTGAAAGTGTTTTCGCCTGCCGTGTGGCGTCCCGGTCCCCAGACCGTGTCGAAGCCGTCGCGGCGCAGGCGCTTCAATCCGCGCATCATCTCGTCGACGTTGGGCATGTCATAGGCGACATGGTTGAGGCAGGCTGGCCCGGGAAGGAAGGCGATGCGGTGGTGGGCTGAATTGCAGCGGATCAGGCTCATGAAATCGCCGATCCAGTCGCTCAGCCGGAAGCCCAGCGTGTCGATGAACCACTGGGTTATTTCCTTGTGCTGCGGTGAATGGAACACGACGTGGCTGATCTTTTCGGGGATCGCCTCGCGTTCCTCCAGTTCGCGTGCACTGCCGCGCTCGACCCCGGCGGAGATTTCCATCTCGATCCCGTCCGGATTGAAGAAACGGAAGCCATAGCCGCCGCCGAACTGGTCCAGTTCGTGCGGGGCTGAGATGATCTTGCACCCGGACGCGACCACCTGCTCGTGCAGCGCATCGACATCTTCATTGCTGTCGGCGGCCAGCGCGACCACATCGATCCGGCGCTCATCGGCCTGGCGCAGGCGAGCGACATAAAGCTCGTCGTGGCCCTGTGTGGCGAAATAGACGAGGCCATCCTCGTCCTGGACTTCCTTCAGTTTCCACACGTCACGATAGAAGGCCCGCTCGGCCTCAAGGTCGGGGACGGCATAGCCCACATAGCGGACTTCGGTCACTCGGCTCATCGAATACTCCTTTGCCGATTGGACCTAGGGGGAGGAGCCGCCAAGAAGAACTCCATTCTATCGATAGTGGCGCATCGAAAACCTTCATGCCCGCATATTCTCGCCCTGCGCTATGCCTGCTTCAAGCAAGGGAGATCAGAGGAATGCACCCACTCAAGACGTGCCGACGGCTGGCTAAGGGAGTATCGGCGGCGGGGTTGTTGGCACTTGCGGCCTGTGCCTCCGGGCCAGCAGCCACGGACACGCCACAGGCAGAAGAAGTGGTCGCGCCCGCGGTGCTGAAATTGCACGACTATTCGCTTGCCGATACGCCCAACAAGCGCACGGCGCTCGCCTATCTTTACACCGCGTGGAACGACGGGAAGCTGGCCGAAGCGCGGGAGACATACTGGGTGCCCGGCTCATTTCCGCCCGGCGGCGGTTCCGGCCCGCCGGTGAGCCCGAAGTATACCATCCACCAGGTGATCGAGGAGGGTGATACCGTCGTGGTGCTGGCCTTTGTCGAAGGCATCGGCATTGGCGAGGAATTCACCACCGTCTTCGGCACGCCAGGCGGTACCAAGATCGGCGATGCGGTGGTAGAGATCATGCGCTTCGATCCTTCCACCGGGCTGATCGCCGAAAAATGGGACACGATCGAGCCGCTATCGGAGGCGACTTATGATTTCCGCTAGATTTCTTGGCGCGGCGGCCCTGTTGGCCGAATGCGCGACACCTGTGGCTGCACAAGAAGCTCCCGCTTGCCCGGCGTTTCGGTGGACGACGCTGGGAACTGCCGGTGGACCGGTACCCACACCGGACAGATCGGAGCCGGCGAACCTTCTGGATGTCGGGAGCCGTTCCATACTTGTCGATACGGGCGATGGCACCGCCGATGCCATGGGGCAGTTGGGACGCCAGCTTGGTGACGTCAGCACGATCTTTATCAGCCATCTGCATTGGGATCATGTCGGTGGCCTTGCCGCTGTGCTGGGATTGCGCTGGATGAATACATTTCCAGGCGATGTGATGGTCTATGGTCCGCCGGGAACGCAACAGATCGTGGACGGCATTATCGCATCCCTGCGCCCGCAAGAGCGCGTCGGCTTCGGCACCGGTGCCGCAGTGGCGGATCCCGCGGCAAACATCACCGTAATCGAGATACCCGCAGACGCCTCCCTAGATCTTGGCGACGCCTTGTCTGTCCGCGCGGTCCAGAACACCCATTTCGATTATTCGCTGGAGGAAGTGGGGACGATCTCGCTGAGTTATCGCTTCGATTTCGGAGATCGCTCCATCACCTACAGTGGCGATTCCGGGCCCAGCGAGGCACTTACAGAACTAGCGGCAAGTAGTGACTTGCTGGTGACCGAAGTTATTGCTCTTGAACCGCTCATCGATGAAATTCTCGCAAGTCGGCCAGACATGCCATCGCCTGTTCAGGCGGCGATGCGCCAGCACCTGTCCACCCACCATATCGACGCGGCCGATGTCGGCATTATGGCGGCAGCAGCGGAAGTGGATCATCTTGTCCTGACGCATTTTGCAGTCCCGCCCACGCCCTTGCGCGAGAGCGAGGCGTATCTGCGCGCAGGCGTCCGCGAGCATTATTCTGGGCCGTTGGACCTGTCGCGCGACCTGTCGAGCTTCGATGTGGGATGTGACAAATGACAATGCGCTGGAGAGCTTTGGCTGTTGCTATGACGCTGTCAATTGCCGTTGCCGCTCCCTCTGCGGCGCAGGACAGTGAATTCTCCATAACCACTATCGAGATGCAGTTGGAGGCGGGTTCGGCGTTCTACGACGCATGGCCCAGCGGCACCACGATCCATTCGGGTGTCGGCTATATCCGTCCCTATGGCGCAGCGGATTACTGGTGCGGCGTGAACTATGAGGAGGCCCAGGCCTATCCCGATAGGCTGGCCCAGAATGCCGAGTTATTGGCGCATTCGCGCGACGGCAATCCGCTGTTCTGCATATATCGTATGGAGCAGGGCGACATTTATGCACTCGACGTGCTGGTCGGCAATGTCGAGCGTACTGGAAAGGGGATCGAGCGGCTCGACACGGTTGTGAATGTCGTGCTGGGCGGAAGCGGTGCGTTTGCAGGCGCCAGCGGCATTTGGGTCGGCACGACGGCAGGGCGCGGCGAGGGCAGTGAGGTTGCCGAAGGAATTACATTGCCAGCTTCGATCCTCAAGTTGATGGACGGCTATGTGCGGGTGCCCGATAGCGCTGGGGGCTAGCTTCCGTCGGTAATTACCGTTCCGCCATCGGCGACAATTGTCTGCCCGGTGACAAAAGAACCGGCCTGCGATGCCAAAAAAACGGCCACTCCGGCGATTTCCTCCGGCCGGCCTGGGCGGCGCAGCGGCGTCATCTGCATGCGCCGCCTCATGAACTCTTCGTTTTCGAGCAGCGGACGTGAAAGTTCCGTGGCGATGAAGCCGGGAGCAATCGCGTTTACCCGGACGTTCCTTGGCCCCCATTCGACCGCCAGATTGCGCGCCAGTTGCGAAACTCCCGCCTTGCTCAGTGCATAGGCGTTGATGGCTGCGTTGCCACGCAGCGCCGAAATGCTCGACATCAATATCGCCGCTCCGCCTCCCGCCTCGGCGATGTGTGGCAGGGCGAGGTTGGCGAGTTCCACCTGGCTGCGCAGGTTGAGCGCCATCACCCTGTCGTAATCGTTCATGTCGACCGAGGCGAAGGGCCCCGGCGCACCGGTGATGCCGGCATTGCAGACCAATATGTCGATCCCGCCAAGTTCCGTCCGCGTTCCTGCCACGAGAATCTCCAGATCGGCTTGGCTGGTGACGTCTGCGGCGATGCCCGGTTGGCCGAGCTCTTCTGCGACCTGCTTGGTGTCCTCGACATCCTCGTTCGAGATCACGACGCGGGCACCAGAGGCGATCATGGCTTCGGCAATCGCGCGACCTATCCCGCGGGTCGAGCCGGTGACGATGGCGCGCTTGCCGGTGAGGTCGAAAAGCGAGGTCAAGCGCTGCCCTTGGCCTGCATGGTCTGCAACAGCGGCTTGCGGGCAAGGACGAAGAGCAGGAATGTCACGACCATCGCGGCTGTCGCGACAAGTCGCATGGCTTCTCCAAGACGCTCCTCGCCAAAGACATATTCGCTTAGCCAGCCCACCAGTGCCGGGCCGAGCGCAAAGCCGAGAATGCTGATCGAGAAGATGAACAAGGCAGAGACTCGGCTGCGCAATGCGGGCGGCGCTATCATTTGCGCCACCGTGTTGTTGATGGCGTTGAACGGTGCGATCAGCAGCGCAAAGGCAAACAGCAAGGCATAGAAGGCCGTGGAACCCTCGGCGCTGAAGGCCAGCCAGGCCAGGGGGATCGATAACGCGGTGGGCAGCAACCCGACACGCAGAGGGGCATCAAGCGATCCGCGTGCAGCAAACCAGTCGACAATGATCGAATAGGTGCCCTGGCCGGCAAATGCCGTGGTCAGCATGATGATCCCCAGCATGCTTCCTGCCTCTGCGGGGGAGACACCCAGCGAACGCTGCAGATATTCGGGTACCCAACCAGTCACTACGCCAGCGGCCATTGCAGAAATGCCACTGCCGAACAGCATGAGCGTCACCAGCAGGCGGTTCTCGCGGTAGAAGGGCGTGAGGCTCGCCTTGGGCTCGTTGCTTGTCGCGGCCATTGCCTGGCGCGTGCGATCGGGATCGTGCAGCAGCGGAACCAGCAGCAGCGCCAGCAGGCCGGGCAGGCCGATTAGGACAAAGGCCACGCGCCATGGTGCAAGATCGCGCAGGAGCGGAATGCTGTCGAACGCACCCGCTGCACCGGCTGCAAGAATGGCACCCGCAGCTGCGACACCTACCGCCGGGCCAACCTGGAAGCCGATCCCCTGTAGCGCCAATGGCTTGGACAGTTCCTTGCGTGGGAAGCTGGCGCCGATGATGCCGTGCGAACAGGGGCCGATGCCAGCCTCGCCCGCACCCATCAGCATGCGAAGGATGAACAGGCTGATGAACCCTGTCGCAAAGCCGCACGCGACCGTAGTGATGGACCAGATGAACAGGCAAATGCCGAGCACCTTGGCCCGGCTGAACTTGTCCGCTGCCGCACCGATGGGGAGCAGGAAGATCACGTAGAAGAGCGTAAAGGCGAGGCCGATCAGCAGGCTGGCCTGGAAATCTCCCAGCCCGAATTCTTCCTTGATCGGGCCGATCAGCATGGAAATGGCCATGCGGTCCGCCAGAGCAATGGCCGTGAGGACGAAGATGATCCCGGCGGAGAGCCAGGCCTTGCCGCGAGGCGGGTAACTTGCACCCTCCGCAGCTGCGGTATTTTCGTTCATCCCATCCTCTCCTTGCCTGCCTTTGCGGCCTGGTCAGTTTATCTTCGCGTCGCCGTAACGGTCATCGACCTTCTCGGGCTTGTATTCCTCCAGCGGCTCGCCGTTGTGCAGATAGGGCGGTGCCTCGATCAGGATAAATGCTATTCGGCAGGGCTTGTCGCTGGTGTTGCGCCACAAGTGGTTGGTGCCACGCTGGATGATCACGCCATTCTCGCCGATCGTTTTCTTGCGTCCGTCTTCCAGTTCCAGTTCTATTTCACCCTGCATCACGATGCCGTAGTCGATCGAATTGGTGCGGTGGAACGGGCTTTGCTGGCCCGGAAGTATGTCGGTGATACGGATGACGGAGCCTCCGTTTAACGTCACTCCGGCATCACGATCGCGCCCGTCGGTCTCGTCATTATTGTCCGCCGGGACAGTTTCTGTCGTCCACAGCAACAGGAAAGCGGCGTCGCCTGTCGGGATCATCTTGGTCGGGGAGAAATCCTCTGACTTGAAGATGGCGCGGCCGTTCTCGTCATGGCCCGTCACCACCCGCTGAACGAGGGGAAGGCCGGAATCGGAAACATCCTTGCTCATGGTTCCACCACAGTCTGGTGCAATGTGCCGAAAGGCGCCGATCCATCAGGCAGATGCGCTTCCATGGTGACAGTGTCGCCATATTTCATGAAACCTGTCCTCGGCTCGCCGTAATCGACCATTTCGATCCCGCGACGTTCGGCAATGCAGGAAGAGCCGACTTCACGATAGGTCGGGTTAGACACCGTGCCTGAACCGATAACAGTTCCCGGCACCAGATTGCGGGTCTTGGCGGCGTGGGCCACCAGTTCATCGAAACCATAGGCCATTGCCTCGCCATTGGCGTTTCCAAACTGCTTGCCGTTCCAGCTGACCTGCAAGTCAAGGCAGATGCGCGCTTTTGCCCATTTGGCGCCCAGTTGTTCAGGCGTGATGGCAAAGGGTGCCATGCCACAGGGGGGCTTGGCATTGATCCAGCCAAAGCCGGTCTTCATTTCGGGGCCCGCCAGCTTGCGCAGCGACCAGTCGTTGATCTGCACTAGCAGGACGATGTGCTTTGCTGCGTCCTTGGCAGATGTGCCCATCGGCACGCGATCGGTGATGATGCCGAATTCGCCCTCGAAATCGATCCACAGATCTTCACTGATCATCGGGACATCTTCGGTCGGCCCGTAGAAGGTGTCGGAAACGCCCTGGTACATCTGCGGGAAGTCGGGCCTGTTGGCCTCGATGCCCAGCGCCTTGTCCATCAGGTCGCCATGGCTGGGGAAGACCGATCCATCGAGCCATTGCCATGCCCTCGGCAAGGGTGCCGCAATCTGTTCCAGGTCGAGCGGATCGGGGAATTCGACAATCGCCCGCAATTTGGGCGAAACCTCTGCCCAATTGTCCAGCGCTTCCTGCATCGTCCTGACCGGGGCCAGGGCGCAGGCTTCGCCGTCGGGTGAAACAACGACCAGCCGCCCGTCCGGCGTTCCATCCATCAATGTTGCAAGACGCATTTGTCCAGCTCTCCCATAGCAATCTCTGTGCAAGGGCTAGTGCGGCTGGAGGACTACAGCAATGGCATAGGACCGATACCATTCCATCGATAACATGCGTTGGTGCACGGCTAGCCAGTGGGGCAATTGCCGAATTGCAATAACTCACATGTGACGAGGATAAGATGGCCAATTGGCTCAAGCGCGGTGCCACCGCGGAAGCGAAGCGCGATGCGGACCGCAAGGTTCGCGAGATTGTTGAAGCGGCACTGGCCGATATCGAGGATCGCGGCGATGCTGCGGTGCGCGAGATGTCGATCAAGTTCGATGGCTGGGAGCGCGATGATTACCGGCTGTCGCAGGCGGAGATCGACGCCTGCGTCGATGCGCTGACCCCGCAGGAACGCAAAGATATCGAGTTCGCGCAGGCGCAGGTACGCAATTTCGCCCAGATCCAGCGTGATAGCATGCAGGATGTCGAGGTCGAGACGCTGCCCGGCGTGGTGCTGGGCCACAAGCATATCCCGGTCAATGCGGCGGGCTGTTACGTACCGGGCGGCAAATACCCGCTTCTGGCCAGCGCGCATATGTCGGTCATCACAGCCAAGGTGGCCGGTGTCGAGCGCGTGATCACATGTGCTCCGCCTTTCGAGGGCAAACCGGCTAACAAGATCGTGGCAGCCCAGGCGATGGCGGGCGCCGATGCCATCTATGCGCTGGGCGGTATCCAGGCGATCGGGGCGATGGCGATCGGCACGGAGAGTATTGCCGGTGTGGATATGCTCACCGGTCCGGGCAATGCCTTTGTAGCAGAAGCCAAGCGCCAACTCTTCGGTCGTGTCGGGATTGACCTGTTTGCAGGTCCCACCGAGACAATGGTCATTGCCGACGAGACGGTGGATGCCGAGATTTGCGCCACCGACCTCTTGGGCCAGGCCGAACATGGCCCCGAAAGCCCGGCGATCCTGATTACCAATTCGGAAAGGCTCGCGCGCGAGACCATGCGCGAGGTCGAGCGCCTGCTCGCGATCCTGCCGACCGCCGACTATGCCCGTCCGGCATGGGAAAATTTCGGCGAAGTCGTCGTCTGCGCGGATGAGGCGGAGATGCTGGCGGTCGCCAACGACTATGCCAACGAGCATGTCCAGGTGATGACGGCCGATCCGGACTATTTCCTAAAGAACATGACCAATTACGGTGCGCTCTTCTTGGGGCCGCGCACCAACGTGGCCTATGGCGACAAGGTGATCGGCACCAACCACACGCTGCCGACCAAGAAGGCCGCGCGCTATACAGGTGGCCTTTGGGTGGGCAAGTTCCTCAAGACCTGCACCTACCAGAACGTGCTCACCGATGAGGCAAGCACGCTGGTCGGCGAATATTGCAGCCGCCTGTGCGCGATGGAGGGATTTGCCGGCCACGGCGAGCAGGCCAATGTCCGTGTGCGGCGTTATGGCAGGCGCAACATACCTTATGCCGGCCAGGCAACGCCCAGCGAGTTTACCGCCGCCTGATGCAGGTCCAGATGTCCGAAACTCCTCAACCCTCCCCCAACTTCCGCCTCGATGGCCGCAGGGCCATCGTGACCGGAGCAGGGCGTGGCATCGGGCTGGGATCGGCGGCGGCACTGGCGGATGCGGGCGCCGAGGTCACCCTCGTCGCCCGCACCGTCGGTGAAATAGAGGCTGGCGCAGAGGCCATCGGCAAGGGGGCAAGGGCGCGGGTGCTCGACGTCTCGGACCTTGACGCGGTGGCGGACTTCTTCGCTTCTGAAGAACCCTTCCACATCCTGCTCAACAATGCCGGGACCAATAGGCCCAAGCCGATGTGGGATGTGGACGAGGGCGATTACGACGCGGTCCTCGACCTCAATCTCAAATCCGCCTTTTTTGTGGCCCAGGGTTGCGCCAAACGGATGATCGCAACGCAGACCAAGGGCTCGCTGATCCACATGGGATCGCAGATGGGGCATGTCGGCGGCCCCAACCGCAGCCTCTATTGTGCCAGCAAATGGGCTCTGGAAGGCATGAACAAAGCCATCGCGCTGGACCTTGCCCCGCATGGCATCCGCTCCAACACGATCGCGCCGACCTTTATCGAAACGCCGATGACCAAGCCCTTCTTCGAGGACAGGGAGTTCCTCGACAGTGTGCTTTCCAAGATCAAACTGGGCCGCCTCGGGCAGGTTGAGGACCTTGTCGGGGCCGTTGTGTTCCTTGCTTCGGATGCCTCTTCGCTGATGACCGGAACCAGCCTTGTCGTCGATGGTGGGTGGACCGCGGAGTAGTGTCCTTCCCTTCTCTTACGATTGACCCTTTCGACGAAGAATTCCTCTCCGATCCCTTTGCCTATCACGATGAGCTGCGTGAGGCAGGCGCGGTCGTCTGGCTGAAAAAGTACGACTGCTACGCCATGGCCCGCTTTGCCGAGGTGCAGGCGGCGCTGAAGGACTGGCAGACCTATATCTCGGGTCGCGGCGTAGGCCTTGCCGATTTCGCGCGTGAGGAACCGTGGCGTCCTGCCTCGCTGCTGCTCGAAACCGATCCGCCGCTGCATGATCGCACCCGAGGCCTTATGAACAAGGTCGCTTCGCTCGCCTCTCTGCGCGCGCTTATGCCCGTTTGGCGGACGAAAGCCGATGCGCTGGTGGCGGAGGTCATCCTGAAGGGTGAAATCGACGCGGTGGAGGCTCTCGCCGAGGCGTTTCCGCTGCGCGTCTTTCCTGAACTGATCGGCCTGCGCGAAGAGGGGCTCGAACATTTGATCCCCTATGGAACCACCGCCTTCAACGGCTTCGGTCCGCGCAATCGCATCCTCGAGCAATCGATGGCCGATGCGCAGGAGGCCATCGCCTGGGTCGCCGAAAGCTGCAAGCGCGAGAACCTGAAATCCGGTGGCTGGGGCATGCAGGTCTATGAGTCCGCCGATCGTGGCGATTGCTCGCCAGAGGAGGCCGAACGGCTTGTGCGTTCATTCCTGACCGCCGGTGTCGACACCACGGTCAACGGTATCGCCAACCTCATCCATGCCTTTGCCGAGAATCGCGAAGAATGGGCCAAACTGCGTGCCGATCCGTCACTGGCCAAGCGCGCGATAGAGGAATCGCTGCGCTGGGGCGGGGTGGTGCAGACATTTTTCCGCACCACCAGCCGCGATGTAGCGACCGACGGCGGGATGATCCCCGAGGGGTCCAAGGTCCTGCTGTTCCTTGCCGCCGCCAATCGCGACCCGCGCAAGTGGGAGGATCCCGACCGCTTTGACATCTCGCGCAATGCTGGTGGCCACGTCGGTTTCGGCTTCGGTATCCACCAATGCCTTGGCCAGATGGTCGCCCGGCTCGAGGCCGAAGCCGTGCTGTGCGCATTGCTCGCGCAGGTAACCGAAATCCACGCGACGGGAACACCCCAGCGCCGCCTCAACAATACGCTATACGCACTCGCGGAGCTGCCGGTGTCATTGACACCGGCAGGCTAGGTTCCGCTCAGCCGACCGGCGGCTTGGGTTTGGTGCCCAGCAGGCCCCGCAGTTCGTCGTCGTAGTCACCGTCCAGCAGCACGAAGCAGATCCGCGACATGGTGTTGCCGCGGTTCTCCCAGCCGTGATTGGTTCCGACCTGAACAACGATATCGCCTGGCGTCAGAGTGCGTTCGCCCTCTTCCATGATCAGTGTGAGTTCGCCTTCGATCATGATGCCGAAGTCGATCGACTCCGTGCGGTGCATGAAAGCGTGCTTCCAGTTCTCCTTTGACGGCACGGCGTCTTCGGAACCCGCTTCCTTGAAATGCTCCACGATCTCTTCGTAGGTCAGCTTGTCGATCCTATCCCCGGCGGGCTCGAAATCGTGCATGCGGATGCGCACGCCGCCACGGGGCGGGGGATGGTTCAGTGCATCTTCCTCATCGCGCATGTGCTTGCTGACGGTGCAGGGAATCTGCTTCTCGTTCCAGACCTCGTAAAAGGTGGTGAAGAATTTGGGTGCCGGATAGGTGCGCGGTGCAGCATCGGAGATGATGATCGCCTTGCCGTCATCATCGTGCCCGGTAACGACCACTTTTGGTTCGCGAAGCATATCTAATCCTAGTTATAACAATAAGTTATTTTAAGGATAGCGACGAATACGCGGTATGAGAAATCGATTGAAGCGGTTTCACGCAATCGGCCTGGTGGATAGCATTGCCATGCTTGTTATCGGCGTGCACAGTTGCAAGCTGAAGCCCGTTTTCCGATCCGAGGAGTGCAGATGCCCCGCCGCTATGTCGACCTGTCGATGACGCTTGAGAACGACGTGATCAGCGATCCGCCGTTCCTGGCGCCCAAGATCGATTATGAGGTCCATGCCGATACGCGGCATGAGCTGGAACAGTTCTTCCCGGGGGCCGATCTTGATGGCATGCATGGCGGTGAGCCCTTTTGTGCCGCCGAATGGGTCAAGCTGACCACGCACAGCGGTACCCACGTCGATGCTCCCTGGCACTATCACCCAACGCAGGATGCTGCTCTGCCGGGTGGCTCGCGTCCCGCGCAGACTATCGACCAGATGCCGCTCGAATGGTTCTTCAATCCTGGGGTGAAGCTCGATTTCACCGCCAAGGAAGACGGCTACCTCATCACCGCCAAGGATATCGAGGAGGAGCTCGACCGCATCGGCCACGATCTCCAGCCGTTCGATATCGTGGTGGTCAACACCGCTGCCGGAATGGCGCTGAAGAACCGCGATCCCAAGTATGTGAGCCGCGGCGCCGGTGTCGGCTATGAGGGCACGATGTACCTGCTCGAGCGCGGTGTACGCGTGACGGGCATCGATGCCTGGAGCTGGGATGCACCCTTCATCCATACCAAGGCCAAGGTCGAGGAAACAGGCGATCCGACACTGATCTGGGAAGGCCACCGCGCCGGTGTGGATATCGGCTATTGCCACATAGAGAAGATGCACAACCTGGAAGCGATTCCGTCGACCGGCTTCATGATTTCCTGCTTCCCGCACAAGATCAAGGGCGCGAGCGCAGGCTGGACGAGGGCGGTCGCCATTTTCGACGAATAGGGTCGATGACAACCCGAAGGGAGAGCCGGGTGAGCACATTTCCAAAGAATTGCTGGTACATGGCCGGATGGTCGGAAGCGCTGGAAGAGGGAATGCTCTCGCGGCGGATCGCCGACAGGCCGACGGTCTTCTATCGCAAGCAAGATGGCAGCGTTGCGGCGCTCTATGACCGTTGCCCGCATCGCTTTGCCCCACTGAGCAAGGGTGAGCGTGATGGCGACTGCCTCGTCTGCCCCTATCACGGACTGACCTTCGACCCGGACGGACAATGCGTGCGCAATCCGTTCTCGGACAAGATCCCCGCCGCCGCGCATATCGCCAGCTGGGCATGCGAGGAGAGGGACGGCATCATCTGGATGTGGGGCGGCGATCCGACCGAGGCGGACGCATCAAAAATTCCGGATTTCGATGTTGTACGCGACCAGCCGGGGCGCAAGGTGCTGCGCGGCTATACGCATGTGAAGGCACCTTACGAATATTGCACCGACAACCTCCTCGACCTCAGCCATATCGAGTTCGTCCACCGCGGCACTTTTGCTGGCGAGGGCGTGATCTTTGCTGGTGAGCACAGCGTGATCGACGAGGGGGAGACGCTCCATTCCAACTGGTGGATGCCGAACGTACCGGCCCCCAGCGCCTGCCGCCCACCCTATGAACAAGGCCAGCCGACCGACCATTGGCTCGAGATGCGCTGGAACGCGCCAGCTAGCATGAAGCTCATGCTTGGCGCGACCTTGCCCGGAAAGCCGCGCGAGGAGGGCTACGAAGTCGGCGGTCAGGCGCATATCGTGACGCCTGAGACGGCCACGACCTGCCACTATTTCACCGCCAATGCGCGCCATCACGAAGTCGACAATGTGGAGATGGATGCTTTTCTCACCCAGCTGTTCGACCATGCCTTCAACGTCGAGGACAAGCCGATCATCGAGGCGAGCTTCGCCAACCTCGAGGCGGAGGATTTTTGGGCGGGCAAGCCGCTGTCGCTCGGCGTGGACCAGGGCGGCACCCGCGCACGGCGCAAGATCGAGGCTATGATGAAGGTGGAGGCATCCGATGGCTGAGTTCACATTCCACCATGGCGGCGTGTGCGTTCCTAGCCTGGACGAGGCGATCGAGTGGTACGGCCGCGTTCTGGGGTTTGAAGAGGAACGCCGTTTCCAAATCCCTCCGGCAAAAGCTCAGGTCGCCTTTGTCCGCAAAGGCAGTCTCCGCTTCGAAATCTTCGAGGTGGAAGGTGCTGCCCCGGTTCCCGAGGATCGGAAGATGCCCGACAGCGATCTGAGGACCAACGGAAATAAGCATGTCGCTTTCAGGATCGAGGATCTTGATGTTTTTATTGCTGAAATGGAAGAGAAGCAGGCCGATATTGCCTTCGTCGTGCGCGCTCAATTCGGCAGCGGGTGCTTCATCCGCGACTGCGCCGGAAATTTGATCGAGTTCGTGGAGGAGCCCAATGGCTGAGTTGAAGCTCTATCACCTGCCGGGAGCCTGTTCGCGTGTCACCATGACAGCGTTGGAGCATTGCGGCCTCGATTATGAAGATGAGGTGGTCAACCTCATGCAGGGACAGCAGCACTCGCCCGAATATCGCGCGATCAATCCCAGGGGGAAGATTCCCGCTCTTGTCGTGGATGGCAAATTGCTTGGCGAAAATGCCGCGATCGTTTCCTATTTGCACATGGAGCATCCTGAGGCTGGGCTTCTCCCGCCCATCAGCGATCCGCTCGATGGTGCTCGGCAGCTTGCCGATCTGTTTTCCATCTCGGCAGGCTGGCACCCCAGCGTGCGCGCCAATCGCATGCCTGTGCGTTGGACCACCGGCGATCCGGAGGAAGTACGCGCGCGCGGCAAGCAATTGCTCCAGCCGCTGCTTGAAGGGTTGGAAGCGCGCCTCGCCAGCCGGCCCTTCTGGTATGGTCAAGAGTGGTCGATCGTCGACACTTATCTCTACTGGAATTACACCACTGCGGAGGAGGGGCAGGTCGACCTGTCGCCTTTCCCTAATATCGCATCGCATCGCGCTCGGGTGGAAGCGCATCCGGCCTTCCAGCGTGCGTTAGTCCGCGAAAAAGCCGCCATCGAAAGGATGGGAGACGCATTCTATGTCCCATGAACTGAAGCTGTTCCACGGCTACACCGCCTGCACCCGCGTGACATTGACCGCGCTCGAGACCCTGGGTGTGCCCTATGAAGACCAGATCATCCTGTTCGAAAAGGGCGAGCACAAGGCCCCCGATTATCTTTCTGTGAACCCTGCGGGGAAGGTGCCCTGCCTGTTGGTGGACGGACAGCCACTCACCGAAAATGCTGCGATCCTGCGCTGGCTTCACTCTGCCTACCCGGAAGCAAAGCTGTTTCCTGAAGCGAAGGACAATTGGGAGCGGGCGCAGCAATTGTCGGTGCTGTTCTGGATCTCCTCCGGCTGGCACCCCTATGTCCGCGCGGTGAAGGTGCCGATGATGTGGACCGTGGGCGATGTCGAACCAGTGCGCGAAAGGGGCAAGGAACTGTTCTCCGGCGTTCTCGACCAGCTCGATGCCGAACTTGCCAACCGCCGCTGGTGGTTCGGCGAGGAATGGTCGATCGTCGACACATATTTCTGGTGGGCCTATATCAACTCCGAATTCGGCGGCTTCGACCTGTCGCCCTGGACAAACATCGCTCGCCACCGTGCGGACAATGAAGCTCTGCCGCAGTTGCAGCGCGCACTGGCACGCGAAAAGGCAGCTTATGAAGCGAGGATGGCATGAGGTTTGAGGACGCGAAAGTTCAGCTAGTATTCGAGGATTATTCGCAGCGTCTCGAGACCGACGCGGCGAAGTTGCGCGAACTCGGGCCTGCCGGATTTGCCCGGCGCGACGAGTTTCTCCTACCGGTGGGCGAGGAGGCGGCGTGGATGCTCCATTCGCTGATCATCGCGCGGCGGCCAAAGCGCATACTCGAACTGGGCACCTCCTACGGCTATTCCACCCTCTTCTTCGCGCATGCCGCGCGAGAGGTGGGGGCGCAACTGGTGACCATGGAACTGGCCGATTACAAGCAGGCCCATGCGCGGGAGCAACTTGAGCGCGCGGGCCTTGCAATCCATGTCGACTTCCGCTGCGGCGACGCGCTGGAGCTGCTCGCCGAGGATAGCGGCGAATGGGACTTCGTCCTTCTCGACATCTGGAAGGACCTTTACGTTCCCTGTTTCGAGGCGGTCTATCCCAAGCTCTCTGAGGAAGCCGTGGTCTGTTCGGACAACATGGTCGAGCCCGAAGCCGCCCGACCCAATGCCCGTGCCTTGCGGGAGGCGATCCGGTCCAAGCCCGACATGCAGACTGCTCTGCTCTCCGTGGGGCAGGGTATCGAACTGTCGGTCAAATGGAGCGCGGGGAACGCCAAGCTCTAGAGATTGATCAAGCTGGCTGACTCAAATCGCGTGCTCGTCATCCTCGGTCAGGTCGTTGAGCTTGCCCTCGACGGGCAGTTTGCCCGGCCTGGTCTTGCGATATGCCTCGAAGCTGGCGCGATCGAGGTCGAAGGTCATGTCCCATGGGATATCATCGCCGCGGAAGATCGGCGGGGCGTTGTTTGACCACAGCAGAGATCCGAAGCGGAAATCCCAGGCGCGCGGCACCCAGTTGTCGTCCAGATAGTCGCTGTCGGCGTGGTATTCGGCCTCGCCCGCTTTTCCGGGAATGTCGCAATAGTAATAGATGGCACTGGTCGCACGGTGGCGGGAGATGCCGCCCGAGCTATTCATGCTCTCGTTCTTCCAGCCCTTGTCGTCCATGATGTTCGCGCCGAGCATGACCTCGTCGATATCGTCGCAGCCAAAGGCGATATGCATGAACTTGAAGTGGTCGGGCGCGATCGGCAGGTCGCAGTTCACCCAGAAGATCGAGTGATGCTCATAGGTGCCGTCGGCGCGGGCAAAGATGCCCGTTCCCTTGGAATGGTCGGTATAGCGGAATCCCAGATGTCGGTCGTAGAATTCGAAGCTGGCGACATAGTCGGGGCTGAAGAAGACGACATGGTTGATCGTCTTGGGAATGCACTTGTGGCGCCAGATGCGGTGCTGGTTGAAGCGCGGATAGCTGGTTGGCGTGTTGACCGGGCTGGTCTCGGAGACGAAATGGCGCTTCTGCCACAGGCGCAAGGCAATGGGCTGGCCATCGGGGCACACACAACGGACTGTGCCGTCTTCCGAGGTTGTCACCTCGACTTCGGTCGCCAGGCTGGCTGCATAGCGATCGAGCGCGGCTTGGTTCTCGACACCCCAGACGGTCTCCTTGATCCCATCTCCGGGGAAGGGATCGGGCGAGGGAAGGCGTGCATCGCCATGCGGATACAGCACCACACGGCTGCCCGATGCGACGCGGAACACAGATTCGTCTTCGCTGACGGATTCCAGCGGCAGGCCGAAATCGGTCCAGAAACGCGTGTGTTCGGCCAGGTCTTTGACCCCGAATACGACGGATTCAACGCCAAGGATGCTCAATGGTATCTCCTACTCTTACGCCGCCTTATGGCGACAACAAGCAGACCACTGAAACAGATTGTTCCGCACGGTAGCTATCTACAGGGCCGAATTTGCCCCTAGACCGGCTCCGCCAGAGTCTTGCGGATCCGCTCGGTAACCTCGACCGGATCGCCCGCATTTTCCGGGTGCATTTCCCACTCTCCGAGCATGATCGAACTGGTGCCGACCAGCTTGGCCCGTTCGAAACGACGATTCATGAAGGCGCGAAGCGCTGCGTCGATATCCTCGCGCGTGCTGATCTCCTCGGCAAGGACCACGGCATCCTCGACCGCCATGGCGGCGCCCTGGCCCAGGTGCGGCGTGGCGCTATGCGCTGCATCGCCAATCAGCACCACGCGGCCTTGGTACCAGGGATCGGGCATGATGCAGGCTTCGAGCGGGCGATAGACGACGAGATCAGGATCTATGACCTGTGCAGCAGCCTCGGCCATTGTCCCGCCATAGCCCTCGAGCCGCTTGCGCATCTCTTCTGCCAGCGTTTTGGGCGCAAAGCGGGGATTTCCCGGTTCCTCGATAACGGCGAAGATATACATGGAGTCCGGCGTCAGCGGGCAATAGCCGGCCTTGCCGTGGAAACCGTTTTCGGCGCCGACATACATTTCGGTCCACTCGAGACCGGCGGGCTTGGGCACGTTGTAGCGCCACACGCCCTGGCCGGTGAATTCCGGCTTGGCATCGGGCCACAACACCTTGCGGACGGCCGAATAGTTCCCGTCGGCTCCAACCAAGAGGTCATAGGATCCGCTGGAGCCGTCGGTGAATTTTACTTCGACGGCGTCTCCCTTGTCTTCGAAGCTTTCGAAACTGACGCCCAGCCTGACCGGGATACCCAGTTCCTTGACCTTTGCGGTCAGCACTTCGTGCAGCGCCGGACGCGTCAGGCCGAGATCGGCGGGAAGGCCATCCACTTCGGTTTCACCGGGGAGCTCAGCCAGCAGCCTGCCCTGCGCGGCGAGGAATCGGACGCCCTTGTGCGGGTGGCCCGCTGCGACAGCCTGATCACCTACGCCAAGCTGGTGCAGAGCCCGCACGAAATTGGCCTGCACGATGATGCCCACGTGATAGACCTTCCAGTCCTTGTCGCGCTCTACCACCTCGACGTCCACGCCCTGCTGGTGCAGGCCGATCGCGACCGCGAGCCCGCCAATACCACCGCCGATTACGCATACTTTCTTGGTCATTGTCAGGGGTCCTCTCACTCAGCGGCTTCGGCTGTCTTGCCGAAGTTGAATTCGACCGGGATGAACTGGGTCTCGTCATCGCGCGCATAGCGCACGTCCCAGCTCGGATCGTTCATCAGCCAGTCGGGCAGGTCGTGCATGTAGATCAGCGTGCCGAAATTGCCTTCCCACACGCGCGGGCGCCAGCCGTCGTCCACACAGTCGCAATCGGCGCCATATTCGGCTTCGCCACCTGCAGGGCAGGGCATATAAAGGAACGCCGCAGAGGTCAGCCGGTGCCGGCCAAAGCCCCAGTCATTCGATCTGTAGCCGTTGCGGTCCATGTAGAACTTGGCGACCATCATCTCGTCGATGTCTTCGACCTCGAAATTGGCATGGTGGAATTTCAAACTGCCGTCGAAGCCGGGCATGGGCGCCTTGGCATTGGCGATAAACATGTTGTGATGCTCATAGGCGCCGTCTGCGCGGACATAGACGCCGAAGCCCTTCTGGATGTCAGTCAGGCGGAATCCCAGACGGTCGCGGTAATAGTTGAGTGCCTCGTCCACGTCTGGGAAGGTCCAGACCACATGGTGGATGCGCTTGGGAATGGCGCGGTCGATCCATTTGCGCGGCTGGTTGAGCCGGCCGATCCGTCCCACCGTATTGCTTGGACTCGGTGCGCCATAAACGGGCCGGGGCTGCCATGCCTCCAAGGCGATTGCCTGTCCGAAAGGCGTGGTGAAGCGCACCACACCCGCATCGTCGCGCGTTAGAGTGTGGTCCTTCTCGATCGATGCGCAGAGCCTTTCCAGCGAGCGTTCGCTATTGACCGCCCAGGTGCATTCGAACACGCCGATACCGGTTTGCGCTGTATCCTGCGGCAGGTCCGGATGGCCGCGCTCGAGCAGCCTCACCTCGCTGCCATCGGGTAGTTCGAACAGTGCTTCCTGCCCTGCTTCCTCGACCAGGCCGAGACCGAAATCGGTGAAGAAGCGCGTGCATTCGGGCAGGTCATCGACCAGATAAGTCAGCCTTCGGATACCGGTAATCGCCATGTTCCAAACTCCATGCTTGATGCAGTCTGGATGAAGGCCTGCGCCGTTTGATTAGTTGATCCAGCGCAAGTTCGGATCATCGATTGTTTGGGGGAAGACATATCCGCCAAATCGAATGGAGTGGGAGCAGCCTATTTGCGGAACAGCAGCGAGACGATGAACAGCATGGTCTTGAAGTCGAGCATCTTGAGCGCCGCGCGGGCCTCTGCCGGCTTGAGCTTGGCGGCCATGGGCATGGCGCCAAAGATCTTGCCCCGGATCACCAGGTGATCCCCGTCGCGCGCGATCTCGCGCACTTGCATCAGTTCCTGGTCGTTGGCGTCGTAAATTTTCATTTGTGGAACTCTCTTGTCTTGCGGACCGGCACGCTCAGGCGGCCACGACCTTGTCGAAATCGATGCCAAGGTCATCCATGATCTTGATGGCTGTCGGGCGGCCTACGCCGAATATGGCGCCGCCTGGATGCATGAACGGCCCGCACAGATAGAGACCCTCGCAGCCCGGAACGGCATATTGCGCCAGCTCGCGGGTGGGGCGGAAGCCCGATGTCTGGAACATCTGCAGGCCTGCGCCATGCACTTCACCGCCCACGAAAGTGGTGGGGGACCAGCGTTCCATATCGAGCGGGCTGTCCACCTCGCGCGCGATCACGCTGTCGGCAAGGCCGGGGAAGAAGTGATCGAGGCTGCCGATCAGCTTGTCGGCGACATCCTCCTTGATCTCGTCCCAGCGGGCCGGACCCTGCCGGTTGAGGTTATAGGGCTGGTAGCTGGTGAGGTAGAGCTGTGACTTGCCCTCGGGCTGCAATCCGGGGAAGTCGATGATGCCGCCGCCATGCAGCGGGTTCACGGTGTTCGGCTGGCCCCTACGGATCGGTTCGAAAGAGTCGAGGAAGCCCTGCAGCGTGGTGGCGGTGATGCAATTGGCCGCCGATTCCTTGAGGATATCGGGTATCTTCGAGGAGAGGTCTGCAGCTGACCGGTCGAGCGCAGCGTCTACCTTGAACAGTGTGTAGGGTGCGGTCTTCATGCGCTTGCCGCGCGCAAGCATATCCTTGTCCAGCCCTTCGACGAACTCGCCCAACAGGCTGGGGTGGAGCCCGGCGACCACGGCATCCTTGCCGCGGAATTCTTCGCCTTCGGTCGAGCGCAGGCCGACCGCGCGGCCACCTTCGACGATGACCTTGTCGATCTCCGTGTCGCAGCGAACCTCGCCGCCGTGGTCCACGATGCATTCGACCAGCGCCCGCGACAGGTCACCGCTGCCCTTTACCGGGAAGCCCACGGGGTAGAAGTGGACCAGCAGGATCATGATGATCATGCCGAAGCCGGTGCCCATGTCGTCGGGGAACTGCAGTATGCCTTCGGACACCCATTTGAGCAGGTGGATCTTGAGTATGTCGGTCTCGAACAGTTCGTCCACGATCTGAAGGGGTGAACGGAACATCAGGTCGAGCAGGCGCCGTCCGTCCTCATTGCTTTCCAGCATGGCGATGAACGGCCCCATAGGGATCGGCACGTTGAACATGCCCTGCAGCAGCATGGGCATCATGCGTGCGCCCCATTCCACGAATTCGCGATAGGCTTCCGCGTCCTTCTGCGAATATTGCGCGATGTAGTCACAGGTCTTGTCCACATCGACATAGGTGACGAAGGGCGTGAAGTCTTTGAGCAACAGACCCATGGGCGCGGCTGGGTAGAAGTATTCGAGGCCGTATTTGCTCTTAAGGCCCAGCTCGTCATTGACCAGCAGCGGATTGGCCTGGATCATGCCGTGCATGGCCGAATGCTTGTTGTGCTTGTAGCCGGGCGCGGTGCGCTCCAGCGTCACCGCACCACCGCCGGGGAAGGATTTTTTCTCCAGCACCAGCACCTTCTTGCCTGCTTTGGCGAGATAGGCGGCGCAACCCAACTGGTTGTGGCCTCCACCCATGACGACGATATCGTAAGTGCTCATTAGTGTTCTCCGAAAAAGGCACGGAACTGCGGCAGGCCGGGAACGTGGCTGGCGAGCCCTCCGTCGCACACCAGCACTTCGCCAGTGATGTTGCGGGCCGCGTGACTGGCGAGGAAGGCCACCGCCTCGGCAATGTCCTCGGGCTGGCCAAGCTGCGGGTTGAGCGTTTCTTCCTCCATCACCGCGCGCAGCGGCGGCGGGAAGGCTTCCTTGAGCGCCGGCGTGAGCGTCATTCCCGGGGCGACGGCATTGCAACGCACGCCCATCTTGCCATGGCTGGCGGCAATGGCGCGGGTCATCTGGATCAGTGCTGCCTTGGAGGAGCTATAGGCTGCCTGGATCATGTGCCCCTGCAGGGCGAGATTGCTCACCGTGTTGACGATATTGCCGCGGCTGGCGCGCAGATGCGGCAGCGCGCTGCGGCAGGCGATCATCGTGCCGCGCAGGTTCACTGCCATCACCCGGTCCCACAGGTCGGTCGTCATGTGTTCGACATCGCAATCGAGCGGTGCCAGCGCGGGATCGAGCAGTGCGGCGTTGTTATGCAGGATGTCGAGCCTGCCGAAATGGCTCACCGTCGCGTCGACCATCGCCTCGATCGAAGTCTCGTCCTCAAGATCGAGCGGGACCGCCAGCGCACCTTCCAGTTCGCCGGCGAGCGCCTGCGCGCGGTCAAGCGCGATATCGGCGATGGCAACCTTCGCGCCGCGTGATGTCATCAGCCTTGCCGTGCAGCCGCCAATGCCGCCTGCTCCACCGGTGATGATAGCAATCTTGCCGTCGAGACTGATCGCGTCTCCAGACATGGCATCCTCCGCCTATTTGCTCTTGTTGCCGACGAGCTTAAGGTGATCGGTGAAGTTGAGAAGTAGGCACTTTTTTGTGCCCTTGCAGGGAGGCTTGGGAACGGTGGATTGGGATCAGTTCCCACACGATGTGGAGCAGCGGCTTGGCCAGCTTGCCAATGAGATGGGGCAGGGAGGAGTCGAGCGCGAAGATCCTGCGCGCTCGGTCATGGCCATGTTGGGGGATCGCTGGTCACCGCTGATCCTGTTAGTGCTGGAGACGGGGGAATGGCGCCACGCCGAATTGCGCCGGGTGACCGCGCAACTATCCGCAGAGCAGGCGATTTCCCAGCGGATCATGACCCTCAAGCTGCGCGCACTTGAACGCGATGGCTTTGTCAATCGCCATGCGACTGACGACGTGCCGCCCAAGGTTTCCTATTTGCTCACTCCATTGGGGCTGGAACTGGTCAAGGGGCTACGCGGCATGATCACCTGGCTTAACGATCACCGGGACACGATACTGGCAGCGCGCGAGGAATTCGACCGAGAGGCCTAGAGCCTGTCTTTATCGGTCTGAAATTCCAGAGCGATCTTGCTGTCACCCCCTTGGTCGCGGAATTTGCTCGGAACCTCGCTAGCCGCCGTTTCGCGCAGGATGTCGACCACCCAGCGGATCGCCGCGTCATTGTTATTGGCGATGTCCCATTGCGCCAATTCACGAACCGGGGGGATTTCGAACGGGACTTCAACCAGCTTGAGTGGGTAATAGCGCGCCATCTTTTCCGCCAGGCGGCGATGCATGGTGGCGATCCTGTTGGTACCCATAATCAACGTAGGCAAGGTCACGAAGCTGGCGGTGACAACTTCGATCCGGCGCTGCTGCTTCTTGCGACGCATGTACCAGTCATCAAAGGCCGGGATGCGCGCACGGCCAAAGCGGACGGTTACATGGCCAAGGGAGAGATAGGTCTCGCTGGTCATCTCACCTTGCATGGCCGGGTTGTTCTCATCACCCACAACCACGTAGTCATCCTGGAACATCAATTCGCTCGGATGATCGGATGAGGTCGCAAAATCGACAGTGACCAACAGGTCGACAACGCCGCGTTCCAGGGCTTCGACCGGATTGGCGTTCATATGCATTATTTCAAAACGCATATTGGGAGCCAGTTCCTGCATCTTGGCCAGGGCCGGCGCCAGCAGGACCTCGGTCGTGAAGTCAGAAGCCATGATGTGGATCAACCGGTCGCTGGATGCAGGATCGAACTCGGGCTTTACCGCAATTGTCGACCTAATCTGCTCCAGCACAGCCCGAGTAGGCTCGATCAGTTCCTCCGCCCGTGTCGTGAGGATCATCTGCCGCCCCTTAAGCACAAGCAAATCATCGCCGAAATATTCGCGCAGGCGCCCCAGCGCACTCGATGTGGCGGATTGCGACAGACACAATCTGTCTGCAGCAAGGGAAACGCTCTTCTCGGTCAGCAGCGCATCGAGCGCGACCAACAGGTTCAGGTCAAGCCTTTGGAACCGCATATCTCTCTCACCTGCGGCTAGAGCGTCTCAAGTGCGCTCTGCACCAGATTAGCGATAGTTCCGTCATCTGCAAAACCCGCATTTTCAGCAGCCTGCGCCGAAAGCGGCGGATAGGCCCCGAAAGCCGCTTCCAGCGCGGCATCCGGCTCCCAGCTGACAAGGTCGACAGAGGCCCCGCATTGACGGGCAATCTCTGCAGCTAGGTCGCCCATGCTCATGCGTTGAGCGGGCAGGGTGACCGCACGAGTCGGAGGAAGCTTGGAACTGTCGCAGGTGATGGCGTGGACGAAGTTCTGCGCGCAGCGGTTGACGGACTGCGCCCAGATGGTCGCCTCAGGCATGGTCGGGCAGGTGAATTTCTCGCCTGCTTTCAGAGCGTGGAAGAGGTCGCTCATGAAGGCAGACTTCATCCCGCTCGGGCCCTTTGGCCGCGCGAGAATTCCCGGGAGGCGGATGGTCACGCCGTCAATAGCCTTGCGGTTGCTCATCATGGCGACGGCAATTTCCATCATTGCCTTGTGCCCGCCATAGATCAGTTCGGGCGAAAGTGGTGTCTGGTCGTCCACGCCTTCGGTCGGCAGCGGATGGCCGAGCACAGCAATGGAGCTGGCATAAATGATGCGCGGACAGTCTGCGACTTTAGCCGCCTTTTCGAGCAAGTCGTACATGGCATCGATGTTCACGCGGCGCGATGCTGCTGGATCGGCTTCGGCCGCTCCTCCGGGTACAGTAGCAAGATGGACCAGCGCGTCGAACCCGCCCTCGAGCGCTTCATCCTGCAAGGCCGGATCGCAGAAATCTCCGGCAATCGCACGCGCGCCTTCCGGTATTCCACCAGCCATGGTGTCCATGCCGACAACTTCGTCGCCCCGCTTCAGGAGCATATTGACCAAGTGGCGCCCGACGAACCCGCCAGCTCCAGTGACGATGACCTTCATGACTTGCCTCTTTCTCGCCGACGGTCCATTCCGTCTGCATGGTTACTGAAATTGCCTATATCACCATAGACCCCGCGAAGGCGGAAGCCTTCGAAGCCGCGGTTGCCCAGGCGGCACCGCATTTCCGTGCGGCCGAAGGCTGCCACGGCATGCGCCTGGAGCAGGTCGAAGAGGATCCGGCCTGTTACAGGCTCAGCGTCGATTGGGAGAGCGTGGAACATCACATGGTCAACTTCCGCGAATCCGAAGGCTTCCAGCAATGGCGTGCGCTCGCCGGCCCCTTCTTTGCGGAACCGCCCAGGGTGGAACACTGGAACCAGGTGGGTGCATTCTTCTGATCCGGTCATGCTGGCAGCCGCGCTAACCCAAACGGCGCGGTAAATCGTTCTCATTCTATCGATGGCTATCCATCTGTTCTTCGAATTTGTGTCTTGCTGCCCAGTGAGTAGGCAGGCCCCATGGACAAGAAGATTGAGAGCATTGGCACGGCGTTAATCGTCGGAGGCGGGATCGGCGGAATGGCCACGGCGATCAGCCTGGCGGAGCGTGGAGTGAAGGTGGACCTGATCGACCTCGACCCCGAATGGCGTGTCTATGGCGCGGGCATCACGATTACCGGAGTGACGCTGAGGGCCTACAAGCATCTCGGCATGGTCGAAGATATCGCCAAGCATGGCGCAATCACCAACGGGTCGAGCATCTTCCATTTCTCTGGCAAGCATCTTCGCGATCTTGATGAGCCGGCAGTGGATGGAGAGGAGCCTGCGACCGGCGGCATCATGCGTCCGGTGCTCCACCATTTGATGCAGGAACGTATCAGGGCGCTTGGCCTTTCGGTCCAGCTGGGACTGACAGTGACCAACCTTGAAAACCGCGAGGATAAAGTTGATGTGGTGTTCTCCGACGAGAGCACGGGCAGCTATGACCTCGTGATCGGATCGGACAGCGTGCATTCGACCGTCCGCAAGCTGTGCTTCCCCCATATGAGCGAGCCGAAACGCACTGGACAGGGTTGCTGGCGCATCTCGATCGAAAAGCCCCCTATGCTCGAAAAGGGCGAGATGTATTTCGGCCACAAATATACCGTCGGCATCACACGCTGCGGCGAAAACACCGTGTATTTATGGATGCTCACGCCGCATGAACGACGTGAGAAGCACTTCGACGATGAAGAACTTTACGTCCAAATGAAGGAAAACCTCGAAGGGTTCGGCAATAGCGCTGGCTGGATCCGCGACAATATGACCCGCGAGCATTGGATCAATTACCGTCCTCTCGCCGCGAAGCTGCAGCCAGGGCCGTGGTCAAATGGCCGAATTGTCCTGCTGGGCGATGCCGTGCATGCCACAACGCCGCACCTGGCATCGGGCGCAGGCATGGCGGTGGAGAGCGCCATCGTCTTGGCGCAGGAACTGGCGAAGGCGAAAAATGCTCTCGAAGCCCTCAATGCCTATGAAGAACGCCGCTTCGATCGCTGCCGAGATATCGTCGAAAGCAGCATAGCGATCGGCGCAGCGCAGCTCGAAGGCGCGCCACCCGACCAGATCGGCGGCATGATCGGAAGCGCTCTCCACCGCTTGGCCGCTCCTTTCTGAGGGTCCTGTCAAAGCAAACGTACCTGATTGAAAAGTGGGCGGGCGAGGGTAGGGAGGTCCATGCCCAGACCCCGCAAACCCACCAATCGGTGCTGTCAAAGCTAATGCACCGATTGGCGAGAAGCACGGGGCAGGGTAGAGCGCATCCATGCCCAGACCTCGCAAACCAGCTAGTCCATTCCGGTATTTCAACTCATCGTCGGAAGTGA
>JAHEBH010000031.1:13619-28939 GCA_024642335.1 Erythrobacter sp. | reverse complement strand
TCCCCGCGCGCGTCGTGCGCGCGCCCGTGTTCGACGCGCGGCGCAAGGCGGTGTTTTGCGATCACCTGGCGCTGGCGGGCAATGTGCGGCTCGCCTGCCGTGCGGCGGGGGTCTCTCCGCCCACGGCTTACAAGGCGCGGCGCGAGGATGGGGGGTTTGCGATTGCCTGGGATGCGGCGCTGCTGCTGGCGCGCGAGCATGCCGAGCAGGTGCTGGCCGAGCGGGCGCTGGACGGAGTGGAGGAGGAGGTCTTCTACCACGGAGAGCCTGTCGCCATGCGGCGGCGCTATGACTCCCGCCTGCTGCTCGCCCATCTCGCGCGGCTTGACCGGATGGCGGAGCGGGGCGGGGATGCCTGCGATGTGGCGCAGGATTTCGACGCCGCGCTCGAACGGCTCGGCCGCGGCGAGGAGGTGCTTCCCGACGAGGAGCACGACGCCATCGAATCGCTCGACGCGTGGGCCGCCCGGGACGAGGACCTGCCCCCGCTGGAAATCGCGCTCCGCTGGCTGGAGGCGCAGGGCATCACTTTTGGCGACGAGGACGAGGACGATTGGGAGGGCTGACAGGCAGGCGTTGCGGGGGCGGGCTTTTTTGTCTTTGGACAGTGTTAAATGTGTAAAGTGGGGGGGAGATTATTGAGGTCCGAGGCCCACCCCCGACCCCTCCCGCAAGCGGGAGGGGAGCGAGACTTACCGAAGTCCTGAGCTTGTCGAAGGGCGAGGTTAGTCGCAGCGGGGTGGGCAAACCCCTCAACCAACTAATCCTTGAACTCGATCAGCTCGAACGGAATACCCGAATTGTCGGCGAAGAAGACGTAGGTGGTGCGCTCGGTGACGACCGGGCCGAGCAGGATGGTGGCGCCCTTGGCCACGAGTTCGGCGGTGGCCGCCTCGGCGTCATCCACCTCGAAGGCGAGGTGCTTGACGCCGTGGACATAGAGGTCCGCCGTGGGATCGAAGCGGTAGTCGGGCATTGCGCGGTCCTCGACAACCGCGAACAGCTCGATGTTGAATGTGCCGTTGGTGATGAGCGCGAAATCCATCTCGGGATCGGCATCCTTGCTCATCTTGCGCACCAGCTCGAAGCCGAGCATGCGGTGATACCAGTCGATCGATGCATCGAGATCGGGCACGCTGATGCCGATGTGATGCGCGGCGATGGCGAAGCCGGGGCCGTCCGCTGCCTCTTCCTGGGCAAGGACCGGCGCTGTGGTGCCGATGAGTGCAAGCGCGGCCAGCGCGGTAAGGTAACTGGTCTTCATTGAGGCTCTCCTGAAGTGCGGCCCTACTCTAGGAGTTCCAGCTCCACTTCGCCATGCCCGCGTTGGACCAGCCCGAGTTCTTCGGCGGCGGCGTGGGAAACGTCGATCTCGCGGCTTTTGATATGGGGGCCGCGGTCATTCACCCGCACCACTACGGAGCGGCCATTGGCGGGGTTGGTGACGCGGACCATGCTGCCGAAGGGCAATGTGCGGTGCGCGGCGGTGTGGGCGTGCATGTCGAAAGCCTCGCCGCTTGCCGTGGGGCGGCCGTGGAAGCGGCTGCCGTAATAGCTTGCTACCCCGCTGCCGAGGGCACGAGGGCCATGCGGCGGCTCGATCGTGGTCATGTCCACCGCGTGCGGCGGCATGGAAGGCTCGGCCAGCCGGCCATCGAGATGGTCGAAGGCGGTGTCGAAACCTGCATCCTCGGAGATGGGCGTGCGGGCGGCGGGATCGGGGGTGGCGGGTGCGGCAAGGGCGAGCTCGGCAGCGTCTGCAGCTTCCTGCGCGCGGCCCGTTCCCATGGCTCCGCCCAGCGCCATCAGGGCGGCAAGGGCCGCGGCCATACCCTTGCGGGGCATCGGGGCTTTCCTACCCATAATGGCCTGTCCGATAGGCCTGACGGTCGAGGAACGCCAGATTGGAGCAGTTTTTCCGCCGTGCAGGCAGGGCAGATGGTCGAATTCCGGTGGAAAAGCGGGGTGGAGCGCCTTGCGGGAAGCACAAAAGAGAAATGGGGCCAGCATTGCTGCCGACCCCACTCTCACCGACGTGTGGACCTCCGAAGAGATACTTGACGCCTGGCGTGTCACCTCGGGCAAGCCCTTGGTTATGTCGCCCGGCGCTCGCGCCGGTGCCGGATTGGTTGTGGGCGGGGTCCGGTCACGAGGACTTTTCCCATGCCTGGTTCAATCCGAGACCAGTCAACTAGACCTGCTACCTCGAGCGGCCGCGCCTGAGCCAGGGGGCATTGGCGCTTCCATCGGCAACCGGCTTCACTGTCCGGCCTATCCGGCGGCAATTCACTGGTGGGATCAACGGGAAGATTGTGGCTGGCCCTTGCGGGCTCTCACCGTTCCTCTTCCCTCCTCCACGCGGTGTTTCACCGTCGCGTCGAGATCTTCCGGTCCTTCGTTTCCGGATCGGCAGGCGATCCTTCCTCTCGGGTCTTTCCGCTCTCGATGAATTGAAGGTGCACCTGCAGGCTGAGTCGGGCAAGGGCACCAGCATGGACTTATCCACTTTGCACGGATTCCGCGGTGGACAAGGGTGGATAAGTCAACGGCTCGTCGCAGGGGCGAGCGAGTCGGTACGATGGGGCGGGATCAGCCGCGCTTGTCGCGTTGGGCGAGCAGGCGCAGGCGGAGCGCGTTGAGCTTGATAAAGCCGGCCGCATCCTTCTGGTCGTAGGCCCCGGCGTCGTCCTCGAAGGTAACATGCGCCTCCGAATAGAGCGAGTTGGGGGACTTGCGGCCCACCACGCTGGCGAGGCCCTTGTAGAGCTTGAGGCGGACGGTGCCCGATACCTTCTCCTGGCTAAGGTCGATCGCCGCCTGCAGCATCTCGCGCTCGGGGCTGAACCAGAAGCCGTTGTAGATGAGCTCCGCGTATTTCGGCATGAGCTCGTCCTTGAGGTGCGCAGCCCCGCGGTCGAGCGTGATCTGCTCGATCCCGCGATGCGCGCGGGCATAGATCTCACCGCCCGGCGTTTCGTACATGCCGCGGCTCTTCATCCCTACGAAGCGGTTCTCGACCAGGTCGAGACGACCGATGCCGTGCTTGCGGCCCAGTTCGTTGAGCGCGGTGAGCAGCGTGGCCGGGCTCATCGCTTCGCCGTTCAGGGCAACGCCGTCGCCCTTTTCAAAGTCGATGGTGACGTACTCGGGCGCGTCCGGCGCATCCTCGGGGTTGGCCGTGCGCGAATAGACATAGTCGGGCGTCTCTTCCCACGGATTCTCCAGCACCTTGCCTTCGGAGGAGGTGTGCAGGAGATTGGCATCGGTGGAAAAGGGGCTTTCGCCGCGCTTGTCCTTGGGCACCATGATCTGGTGCGCCTCTGCCCATGCGATCAGCGCAGTGCGGCTGGTCAGGTCCCACTCGCGCCAGGGGGCGATGACCTTGATATCGGGCGCCAGCGCATAGGCGGAAAGTTCGAAGCGGACCTGGTCATTGCCCTTGCCGGTGGCGCCATGGGCGATGGCATCGGCACCGGTCTCGCGCGCGATCTCGACAAGACGCTTGGAGATCAGCGGACGGGCAATCGACGTGCCAAGCAGGTAATCGCCTTCGTAACGGGCATTGGCGCGCATCATCGGGAAGACGAAATCGCGCACGAATTCCTCGCGCAGGTCCTCGATATAGATGTGCTTGTCCGGGATACCCATGGCGCGGGCCTTGGCGCGCGCGGGTTCGATCTCTTCACCCTGGCCAAGATCGGCAGTGAAGGTGACGACTTCGAGGCCGCGCTCGCTTTCGAGCCATTTCGCAATGACGCTGGTGTCGAGGCCGCCGGAATAGGCAAGGACAACACGCTTGATTTCGGACATGAATCGCTCCGCTGGAATGTAGCGGGCGCGCCTATCAGGGGATGCGCTGCGCCGCAATGTTCATCATGCTCAGGAAGCCTGATCCTTGTCGCCGTCAAGGTCGCGGAGCAGAGCCGGGAAATAGACAGCCAATGCCGAGGCGCGCAGCACATAACCGCCGCAAAACGCCAGCCACACGCCGAGATTGCCGAAAGGGCGCAGCGTCAGGTCAAGCGCGATATAGAGGAGTGTCACTGCCACGGCGGCATTGCGCAGTGCCCTGCCGCGGGTGGCGCCGATGAAGATTCCGTCCAGCATCCAGCTCGGCGTCCCGATCAAGGGGATCAGGGCAGCGAAGATGAGGAATTGCCCTGCAACCTGCTGCACTTCGGGATCGGTCGAGATGGCCGCAATGGCGACATCGCCATAGGCCCAGATGAGGGCAAGCAGGACGAGGCTGGAGCCAAAGGCAAACTCCGCCGTCAGGCGGACCGCATGGAGGAATTGCGGGCGCGATCGCTGCCCCACCGCGTTTCCAACGCGCGCTTCGGCGGTGAAGGCGAAGGCATCGAGCACGAATGCAGCGAGGTTGACGAACTGCATCAGCACGTGATTGGCGGCCAGCGTGACCGTGCCTTGCCGCGCCCCGGCATTGGCGAACCAGGTGAACAAGAAGAGCAGCGCGATGGTGCGGATCATGATGTCACGGTTCACTTGGACGAGCCGCTTCATCGCATCGGCAGCGAACAACGCTTTCCAACCGATGCGGGAGGGCAGGGAAAATGGATTGCCGCTGCCCACGCGTGCCGCAATCGCAACTCCGCAAGCCAGCGCGATCCATTCCGCCCCCGCCGTGCCCAGTCCGACACCGGCTGCGCTCATGTCGAAGCCCCAGACGAACAGCAGGTCCAGCGCGATGTTCGCGGCATTCATGACGATTTGCAGGGACAGGGCGGCACGCGTTCGCCCAAGTCCCAGCAGCCAGCCATTGATGGCAAAGACCGCCAGTGCAGCAGGCGCTCCAAAGAACCGCATGGTGACATAGGCCCCGGCCTCGGTGCTGACCTGCTCTCCACCCGCCAGCAGCGAAAAGGCCAGTTCGCCGATCGGATATTGCAGCGCCATCAGGACCAGACCAATCACGCCACCGGCGGTGAGGCCGCGCAGCAACAATGCATCGACTTCGCTCCTGTCGTCCGCACCGTCTGCCTGTGCAGTCAGGCCTGTCATGCCCATGCGCAGGAAGCCAAAGCTCCAGAATATCAAGCTGATGACCGTTGCGCCGAGGGCAACGCCTGCCAGCGCTGCCGCATCGCCGGTCCTGCCGATGACAATGGCATCGACAATGCCGACCAGCGGCACCGAAGCCTGTCCCAGCATGATCGGCCAGGCCTGCGCGAAAACGCTGGAGCGGGTGAGGGGGTGGGCGGTTGTCATGGAAAGCGGGCTTTAGCGGCTGGCGCGAACAAAATCCTCCCTGTTCCGAAGGAATGGGGAGGGGGACCGCCCGCAGGGCGGTGGAGGGGCTGAGAGCGGAGCGTGTTTGCCCCTCCGTCAGGCCTGCGGCCTGCTACCTCCCCATCGCTCGGCGACGGGGAGGAACTACCTGGCCAGAAGGCCCTTTTCAGCCTCCTCGATATATCCCCGCGTCAGCGGCAAAGAATTGCGCTCGCGCACGTACTGGATCTGGTAATTGCACATTGCGCCGTGTTCGAAACTGGTGGCCGCGCCTGCCAGATAGAAGGTCCAGAGGCGGAAGAACTTCTGGTCGAACATCTCTTCGATGGCTTGCCGGTGCTCCATGCAGCGCGCGTACCAGTGATGGATCGTCTTGGCGTAATGCAGCCGAAGCGTCTCGACGTCGCTGGCAATCAGGCGCACTTTCTCGCTGGCGGCGACGGTCTCCGACAGCGCAGGGATATAGCCGCCGGGGAAGATCCACTTGTCGGTAAAGGCGTCGGTGCGCCCGGGCGACCCCATCCGGCCAATTGTGTGCATCAGGAAGCAGCCGTCCTCCGCCAGCATGTTGGCGCAGGCGCGGAAATAGGTTTCGAACTGCGGCACGCCGACATGCTCGAACATGCCGACCGAGACGATCCGGTCGAAGGTCGCTCCGCTAGCGGCAAGATCGCGATAGTCGATCAGCTGGAACTTGACGCGGTCAGCAACACCTGCGGCCTCGGCCCGTTCACGGGCGAGGGCAAGCTGTTCCTCGCTGAGCGTGATGCCCAGCACCTGCACGTCCGCGCGGCTGGCGAGGAAGATGGCCATTCCGCCCCATCCGCAGCCGATGTCGAGGACCTTGAAGCCGCGCCGCAGGTTGAGCTTGGCAGCAATATGGGCGAGCTTTGCTTCCTGCGCTTCGGCCAGCGTCATGTCGTTGCGGGCAAAGTAGGCGCAGCTATATTGCATATGCTCGGCATCGAGCATGAGCCTGTAGAGTTCATTCCCGATATCATAGTGATGCGCGACGTTCTTCTTGGCTGATCCCGGCTGGTTGACCGCGCGCAGGGCGGCATTGATCTTGCCCTTGATTGACCGGGTGAAGGACGGCGGGGCGAGCTTGCCCTTCTTCTCCCACGCATTGTTCGAGCGAACGAGCGAGACCAGCTGCATGATATCGCCTTGTTCTATGACTATGCGGCCATCCATATAGGCTTCGCCCAGGCCAAGGCGCGGATCGAGCAATATGTCGCGCGCAACCTTCTCGTCCACAAATCGAATTGCGACATCGGGAAAGCCCAGCTCCATGGAGCCGAAAGTGCGCTCCCTGCCGCTGGCGTGCGTCACGCGCAGCGTGCCTTGGGAGACCAGCTTGGCAGCCAAACTGTCGAAGAGTCGTTCCGATGTGCTCATGGTAGCGGAATGCGCGAGCTAATTGCTGGGGGCAATACGCAATACGGCATTTTCCGGCCCGTCGGTCAGGACGTAGATCAATCCGTCAGGGCCTTGCGCCACATCGCGCACGCGGTGGTGCAGGTCCTGCAGCAGGGCCTCGCGGCGCAGTTCGCCGAAATCTTCGTTGAAGACCACGCGTTGCAGGCTGCCGGTATTGTTGATCTCGCCCCAACGCGCGCTGCCGACAAAGAGGTTGCCCTTCCATTCGGGGAAAGCGTCGCCGGTGTAGAACAGCAGGCCGGACGGCGCGATGGAGGGGAGCCAGACCACCGTCGGTTCCACGGTATCGGGGCCGAAGGGAAGTTCGGTGGCATCGCTGCCGTCATATTCACGGCCGAAGCTGTAGTCGGGCCAGCCATAATTGCCGCCCGGTTCGATCAGGTTGAGCTCGTCGCCGCCATTGGGCCCGTGTTCGACGGTGAAGGCGCGGCCCGTTTCGGGATGCACGGTCAAGCCGTGCTGGTCGCGGTGGCCATAGCTTACGATTGCAGGATGGTGGCCTTCCTGCCCGACAAAGGGATTGTCATCGGGGATGCTGCCATCGCCATTGAGACGCAGCACCTTGCCATAGATATCGGAAAGGTCCTGCGATGTGCGGTCGTACGGGCCGGTTGTTGCCACCCAGACCTTGCCGTCCTTGGCCACATGCACGCGGTTGCCGCCAGCATAGGCCTCGTTCTCGGTCTCGAAGATGGTCTCGACATTGCTCACCGCGCCATCGGCATAGGTGCCGCGCAGCAGCTTGAAGTAGCCCGGGCGCTGCAGCGAGCTGGTCCCTTCGGGAAGCGGCGCAAAGCCGTTGAAGGTGAAGTAGATCGTGCCATTTTCGGCGAAATCGGGATGCAGCGCGATATCGATCACGCCGTAGCTGAAGATCTCGGGGTGATCTTCCGGAACACCCGCGACGTGACCCTCAACCAGCTCGGGGTTGTCGCCCGTGGCACCGCGCAGCAGGCGCAAGCCCACACCGCGTTCGACAATCAACATATCGCCGTTGGGAAGCGGTTCGATGGCGAAGGGTCGGGCGAAACCGCGCGCCAGCACGCTCACCTCAATGCCATGCACCTCGGCGGTGTCGAAGATGTAACCGACGCCGCTCAGCGCAGGCGGGGCGATGCCGATGGGTGCGGGCTGCGCCAGTGCGGGAGCAGCGAGACAGAGCCCCGCTGCGGCAAAGACCATCAACTTCGACATCGGCATCTCCCTTCTTCTTGTGTCCTACTCCGCTGCTTCTTTCAGTGCCGGATCGAGGTGCCATTGCGGCGGTTCCTCGGAATCGCGCAGGCGGGCGCTTTCCTCGAGGATGTAATCGCTCGTCATCGGAACGGCGGCGCGATCCTTCACGTACTGGATCTGCCAGTTGACCAGCGTTCCGTTACGGAAGCTCTGTTCTGCGCCGGCGAGGTAGTAGAGCCACATGCGGTAGAATTTCTCGTCATACATGGCGACGATCTCGTCCCTGTGCATGACGGTCCGCTTGTACCATTCCTCCAGCGTATAGCTGTAGTGGAAGCGCATCGCCTCCACATCCATGATCTGCCACCCGGCCTTCTCGCTCTCGGTGACGAGTTCGGACAGGGCAGGGATATAGCCGCCGGGGAAGATATATTTGCGGGTAAAGGCGTCGGTGAAGCCGGGAGGACCCGACCGGCCGCAGCAATGGCTGAACATGACGCCGCCGGGCGCGAGCAGTTCATGTGTCTTCTTCATGAAGAGCGGATAGTGCGGCGTGCCGACATGTTCGAGCAGGCCGATCGAGCTTATCCGGTCGAACTCGCCCTCGACATCGCGATAATCCATCAGCTCGAACTTCACCTTGTCGGCCACGCCGGCCGCTTCGGCGCGTTCCTTGCAGAAGGCGATCTGGTCTGGAGCCAGCGCGACGCCCAGCACTTCGCAGCCGTAATGCTTGTTCAGATACAGCGCGAGGCCGCCCCAGCCACAGCCGATGTCGAGCACGCGCATCGGGCGGTCCATCTCGCGCGCCTTCTGCATGTACATCTTGGCGGCGATATGCGCCTTCTTGTCGAGCTGTGCCTTCTCCAGGCTGACATCGGTCGTGCGGTGATAGCCCATCGTGTATTGCCGGTCCTCGTCGAGGAACAGTTCATACAGGCGGCGCGTGAGGTTATAGGTATGCTCCGCATTCTTGCGCGCCTTGCCGCGCAGGTTGATGCTGTCGGCCTTGGCGATGGACTTCTGAACCAGGCGCTTTAGCGTGCCCTGCGGCTGCAGCGAGCGGTCGCCATGGGCCTTTGCCTGAGCGGTGACGAACAGGATCATGTCACGCAGGTCATGCGGTTCCTCGATCTCCATCCATTCCCACATGAAAGCTTCCGCTGCACCAAGCTGCGGATAGCGGGCAATGTGGTTTGATGCCTTCTTGTTGGTCAGGCGGATGTGCAGAGGCGCATCGCCCGTTTCCGGCGTGCTGCCACCGGGGCCATATTCATAGACCTTGCCATCGTAATCGGTAATCACCAGCCGCCCCGCCCGGATCAGCTTGTTCAACATCTTGTCCAGCAGCCACATATGCGGTGCATCTCCCTGTATTGTTGTTCCCATGTAGCTTGGATGGCGGCTTGCACGCTGTCAATCGCGCGATAGGATTGCTGCCCATGGCAGAGAACAAGACCAAGCCGACCGAAATGACCGTCGAGGCGTTCATCGACGCTGTCGAGAACGCAGGCAAGCGGGATGATGCGCGCGTGATGGATGCCCTGTTCCGCAAGGTGACGGGTGTTGAGCCGGTCATGTGGGGGCCGACGATCATCGGCTATGGCAGCTACCGTTACGAGACAGAAGCTGGCCGCCAGGGAGAGATTTGCCGCGTCGGTTTTTCTCCCCGCAAGGCCAAGCATTCGCTCTATCTGCTCAATTGCGGCAAGGATGGTGATGAAGCGCCTTTCGTGACGCTTCGTGAAAGGCTGGGCAAATACAGCAAGCCCGGCGGCTGCATATACGTCAACAAGCTGACCGATATCGATCTGGACGTGCTGGAACAGATGGTGGCGATGAGCTGGAAGAACTCACTGGAGCGTTTTCCCGAATAGTGAGCTGCACCCCCGCGCAGGGCAGGGCCCTCCTCCTCCCTGGTTGAACCATGCAAGAGGCTCCCGCCTTCGCGGGAACGCGCCAGGGTTCAAATCCCCGCGTACCACTGGTAACCGGCTTGATCCTCCCAATACCCGCCTTTGCCGCCTTCGACATCGTCGAGGCTGGCGACCAGTTCGATTCCCGTCAGATATTTGGCATGCTTGTACCCCAACTGCCGCTCGATCCGCATGCGCAGGGGAGCGCCATTTTGCTCGGGCAGCGGATCGCCATTGAGCAGATGAGCCACGATGGTTTGCGGATGGAATGCATCGTCGAGATCGCAGCTCTCGTAATAGTCCGCACCGTAGAGATTGTCGGCGCAGCGGAAGATCGCATAGCGCGCACCTTCCTGTACGCCCGCCTGCTCCAGGATGTGCGACAGCTGCGGGCCGGTCCATTCGCCGATGGCGCTCCAGCCCTCCACGCAATCATGGCGGGTGATCTGCGTGCGCTGGGGCAGGCCGCGGATGTCCTCGAGTGTCAGGGTAAGCGGATTGTCGACCATCCCGCCGACGCTCAACGTCCAGTCGGGAAAGCCACTTTCCAGTGCCGCGCGATAGGCGTCCGTATCCACCGTGCGGCTGCCATTGCCGCGAAAGAAGGGCGAGATATCGCTGCGCTCATATTCCGGCGCCATCGCAATTCGGTTCACGCCAAGCGTGCGATGGATGCCGCGATGCCAGCCTTCGGCCGTATCGACCAGCGCTTCGAACCATTTGCTTTCACCGATCTTCGAACAGCCAGCGACCAGCGATGCGCCGAGCGCTGCGAGGAAGTTACGCCGCTTCATCATCGCGCCCTCCGGTAATCATTTCCCGGATCTGCCTCGCCGGGTTGGTAAGAAGCACCAGTACCAGATGCACCACCAGGAAAGCGAACAGCGCCCAGGCGCATATGAAGTGGATGGAGCGCGCACTCTGCCTGCCGCCGAATACTTCGGTGAGCCACGGCCATGCCGCTTCCATGCCGGGGCTCATTACCATTCCGGTAAAGATCATCAGCGGCAGCAAGACGAAGATCACGCCCGAATAGGCCACCTTCTGCAGGAAATTGAACTTGCCTGCGCCGTGGTGGAAATTGAGCTTCAGGTGCTCGCGGATGTCATGCCAGATATGCGCGGGTCTCCATTCGGCGAAGCGTGTGAAAAGGTCGCGCCGGAAATGGCCGTTGCGCACGGCGGAAAGCATGAACAGCAACAGGCCCAGCGCAAAAACCCAGGCAAAAAGCACATGCCAGTCGCGCGCGCTGGCCAGGCTGTAATATCCCGGAATCGTCGCCCATCCGGGGAAGCGCGGGACGGCCAGCCATGCCTGTTCGGGCATGAAGCCCCATTCGCCCCAGTAGAGATAGCGGTGCGCGTTGGAGATATTGAGGCCGGACATGAACAGGACCATCACGCTCAGCGCGTTGACCCAGTGCCAGATGCGGGTGCCGATCGAATGCTTTTTTCGCCCATTGGCCATCAGTCATCACCCTCCCGCGCCAGATAGATCACATCGCGCGGCTGTGACAGCAAGTGCTGTCCTGAATCGACGAACAATTCCTGTCCACTGGCGAGAGGCCCCTCGGCCAGAAACAGGGCCGCACCGGCGACCTCATCCGCGCTTGTGCGGCGTTTCAGCAGGTTCATGCGATGCGATCGTTCGGCTTCCTGCGCGCTCTGGTCATGGCTTGCCAATATGGCGCCCGGCGCGAGGCGATACACCCGGTCATCGCCTTCGCAGGTCATGGCCAGCATCTCGGCGGCGGCATCCACTGCGGATTTGCTCATCGAATAGCTGAAGAAGTCGGGATTGGGGTTGGCCAGCTTCTGGTCGGTAAGCTGGATCACGCGCCGTCCGGCCCGCGAACGTGCATGGGCGAGGAAGGCCTGGGCCATAAGCGCGGGCGTGGTGGCATTTATCTGCATGGCCATCCCGTTCGTCGCCGGATCGAGTGCGGTTACACTGTCTGGCTGAAAGACCGACGCATTGTTCACCAATACCCGCCAATCGGTGAGGCGCGCGGCCAGTTGCACGATCATCTCCTGCGCCGCACCGGCATCGGCAAGGTCGCATTGCACTGCTTCCGCGCTGGGAAGGCTGGCGACAAGATCGCTCGCCTCACCGGCAGAGCGATTGTAGTGCACCAGCACATGCCAACCGGCCGCTGCAAAGCGTTTGGCAATGGCTGCGCCGATGCGGCGGGCGCCGCCGGTCACCAATACGGATTTGAGCGTGGAATCCTGCGTCATCAGACCTTGCAGCTTAAACACTTATTGCCCGCTTGAAAAAGGGTCGGGAAATTTCGGACAGAGTCATTGTGCGGGCGGGCAAGCCGTCATAAGTGTAGCCGCGAATTGGCGATCCTGCGACTAGACAGGCGCTTAAGAGGGGGAGAAATTTCGATGAAGCTTTGGACGGCTTTGGCCGCTGTGTCGGTAATGGCGCTCGGGAGTGCTGCTTGTACCCAGGAACAGGCCGGGGAACAGGCCGGGGAATCGACCGAGGAACCGGCGGCCGCGCCGCCCTTCATGGGTACCGAACTGGCCGATGGCCCATGGGACTATCAAACCGCCGAGGCGAATATCCACGTCGAAATCGTGACGCGGGACCTCGATACGCCGTGGAGCATAGCGTTCACTCCCGATGGTGATGCACTGATCACGGAGCGTCCAGGCCGTCTGCGGGTATTGCGCGATGGCGTGCTCGATCCCACGCCGATCTCCGGCCTGCCGGAAATGTATACGCTGGGCATTGCCGGGCTTTACGATGTTGTCCTGCATCCCGATTTTGCGGAGAACAGGCTGGTCTATCTCTCCTATACAAAGGTTGACCCGAACGATCCGGCGAACTCCGTCATAGCCATCATGCGCGGGCGCTGGGATGGCGGGAATGCGCTGGCCGATGTCGAGGATATCTTCGTTGCGCAGGCCTGGTATGGCGCAGAGCCCATGCCCGAGAAGTGCTGCGGGCAGGGCCCGGCTTTCGGCTCTTATGGCGGCCGCATGGTGTTTGACAAGGATGGCTATCTCTACCTTTCCAGCGGTGATCGCAATTTTGGCGAAATGGTCTCAAACCCTGCCAATCACTTCGGCAAGATCCTGCGCTTGAATGACGATGGAACGCCGGCAGAGGGTAACCCGTGGATGCGCAACCTCGGCCATGCGCCCGAATCCTGGACCACGGGCCATCGCAATCCGCTCGGCCTGACGATCGACCCGGAAACCGGCATCATGTGGGAAAGCGAATTCGGGCCGCGTGGAGGTGACGAGGTCAACCGGATCGAGCGCGGCGCCGATTACGGCTGGATCCGCGTGACGCAGGGTTCGCACTATGACGATACGCCTGCCGAAGGCGTCAAGGATGTGGAAGGCGTGACCGATGCCGTGCTGGTCTTCGGTCCGCCGTCGCTCAATCCGGGCAACCTGCTGGTCTATCGCGGCAATGCCATCTCGAACTGGCGCGGGGACCTGTTCCTTGCCAGCTTCACCAAGGGCCTGCTGCGCTTCGAAATGGATGACAGCAATACACCCACCGGTGAACCGGAATACATGCTGCAGGAACTTGGCCAGCGCTGGCGCGATGTGAAGACGGGGCCGGACGGTGCGCTCTACATGCTGTCCGACATGGCCGATGGTGCGCTGATCCGGATCGCGCCAGCTCAGTAGTACTCACGCGGAATGTGCTGGCGGATCATTCTTCCGGCACATTCCGCCGAAGTTCGTCCAGCCACACATCGGCCACGGCATCGCTCGGTGCGCGCCAGTCACCACGCGGGGAGAGCGCGCCGCCGCTGGAAACCTTGGGGCCATTGGGAATGGCGCTGCGCTTGAACTGGCTGAACTGGAAGAAGCGCCACAGGAACTTTTCCAGCCACATGCGGATCGTGGCGAGATCATACTGGTTGCGTGCGCTCTCGGGGAAATGCGCGGGCCAGTCGCCCGCTTCGGCATCACGCCAGGCGTGCCAGGCCATGAAGGCGACCTTTGACGGCGGCAGGCCCCAGCGCATGATATTGTGCAGGAAGAAATCGTTGAGTTCGTATGGCCCAACCTTGGCCTCTGTGCTCTGCACCTCGCCCTGTGCACCGATCGGAACAAGTTCGGGCGTGATCTCGGTGTCCAGAACGGCCTGCAGGATCGCATCGGTCTCATGCGTGAACTGTTCGGACCGGATGGCCCAGCGGATCAGATGCTGGATCAGCGTCTTGGGAACGCCTGCATTCACCGCATAATGGCTCATCTGGTCGCCCACGCCATAGGTGCACCAGCCCAGCGCCAGTTCGGACAGGTCGCCGGTGCCGATCACGAAGCCATTGTGCTGTCCGGCGAGGCGGAACAGGTAATCGGTGCGCAGGCCCGCCTGCACGTTTTCGAACGTCACGTCATAAACCGGCTTCCCATCGGCAAAATCGTGACCGATATCCTCCAGCATCCTGGTGGCGGCGGGACGGATATCGATCTCCTCGGCGTGGACATGGAACTTCTTCATCAGACCCCATGCATTGCCCTTGGTGTGATCGGTGGTGCCGAAACCGGGCATGGTATAGGCGCGGATCGTCTTGCGCGGCAGGCCGAGGCGGTCACAGGTCTTGGCCGCGACGATCAGCGCATGCGTTGAATCGAGCCCGCCCGATATGCCTATGACGAGGCTCTTGGGATTGGTTGCTTCCACGCGCCGCATCAAGCCATCGACCTGTATGTTGAACGCCTCGTAGCAATCCTCGTCCAGCCTGTGCTCGCGGTCGGGCACGAAGGGGAAGCGGGCGATGGGGCGGATCAGGCCAATATCCCCGTCATGCGGGTTGTGCTCCATCGCGATGGTGCGGAAGCGATTGGCCGGGCGGCCTGCGGCATCGATCGCGTCATCGAAGGTCTTGTTGCGGATGCGGTCGCCGTGGATGCGCTCGCAATCGACATCGGCGATGCAGAGTTCGGGATGGCGGCGGAAGCGCTCGCTCTCTGCCAGCAAGTCGCCCAGTTCGTAGACAAAGCCTTGCCCGTCCCACGCATGGTCGGTGGTGCTCTCGCCGTGACCCGCGGCGGAATAGACATAGGCGCAACATGTGCGCGAGGAGTGGCTGCGCGCGAGCAAATGGCGCTCGTCCGACTTGCCGATCACGATGTTGGAGGCGGAGAGGTTGGCGCAGATCGTCGCTCCCGCCAGTGCGCCTTCTATCGAGGGCGGGGAGGGCGCCCACATGTCCTCGCAAATCTCGACATGAAGCTTGAAGCGCTGGTTGCGCGTACTGGCGAAGACCAGGTCCGATCCGAAGGGGACGTCCTCGCCATTCACCCGGATCGTCATGCCTTTGACATTGCGACCATGCGCGTACCAGCGCTTCTCGTAAAACTCGCGGTAATTGGGCAAGTAGCTCTTCGGGATCACTCCGAGTAGCCTTCCGGCAGAGATAACCAGCGCGCAATTGTAGAGCTGGCCGTTCTGCATCAGTGGTGCGCCGATCACCAGGACGGGCGAAAGCGAGCGGCTGGCTGCTATCACTTCGCCGAGTGCGGCCTCCACTCGGTCGAGGAAAGCGGTCTGCATGACCAAATC
>JAHEBH010000031.1:0-13519 GCA_024642335.1 Erythrobacter sp. | reverse complement strand
TTCAGCCCGCTGCGTCACCGGGCATTCGCGATGCTGATCACCGGCAGCCTGCTGGCCAATCTGGGCAATACGATCCAGTCTGTCGGTGCGGCCTGGCATTTGACCGAACTGGGCCAGCCTGCCGACGTCGTCGCGCTGGCGCAAACGGCCTATAATTTGCCGATCATGCTGTTGGCGCTTCCTGCGGGCGCGTGGTCGGACATGGTCGACAAGAAGCGGCTCCTGCTGATCTCGCTATCCGGAATGCTGGCTGCCTCGCTCCTGCTGGCATTGCTGGTGGCGATGGATGCAGCAGGGCCCGCGGCGATCCTGGTCCTCACCGCCTTGCTCGCCTGCGGGGTCGCCTGCATCATTCCCACCGTGGCTTCGGCAGTGAATTTCTCGGTTCCGCGAGGGCAACTGGCCGCCGCGGTTGCGCTCAACATCCTTGGCTTCAACGTCGCGCGCAGTTTCGGTCCGGCGCTGGGCGGCGCGATTACTTCGATCGGCGGAGCAAGCGCAGCCTTCATTGCCAATGCCTTTGCCTATCTGCTGGTTATTGCATTGCTGTGGCGGTGGCGCCTTCCTGACCACGAGAAGCCTGCAAGGCGCAAGATTGGCCCGGTCATGGCAGAAGGGCTGCGCTACGCCGTCCATTCCCCGCAGATCCGCAACATACTGGTTCGCGCAATAACCTTTACCGCCACCGGAGCCGCAGCATGGGCGGTGATGCCGCTCTACGCGGAGCAGGTGCTGGGGGCAGGTTCCTTCATATTCGGCCTGTTGCTCGCCGCGCTGGGTGTGGGCGCGGTGATCGGGGCGGCAAGCGCCACCTGGTTCCGAAGCCGCTTTTCTGCCGAAGCGATCATCCGTGTTTCCGGCCTGCTCTATGGCACGGGTTGCATCCTGGTTTCGCTTGAGCCGCCGCTGGTGGTTGTCCTGCCGCTGCTGGTGATGGCAGGGGCGGGCTGGGTGCAGGCCCTGTCGGGCTTTGCTGTGGCGGGGCAGATGTGGTCGGCGCGGTCTGTGGTCGGCAGGATCTCGGCGATGGTCAGCAGCCTGACCTTTGGCGGTATCGCCATCGGCAGCTGGGGCTGGGGCCATTTTGCCGAGGATTACGGGATTACCACCGCCTTCATGGCATCGGGCGCGGCGATGATTGTGCTGCCATTGCTCGGACTTGTCCTGCCCATGCCGGCGCATGCCGACGCGCAACCGGCTGAAGTTCCGTCAAAGGCGTAGCTAGGCCGCCTCGCGGTCATCCCCGATGGGCAGGCGCGCCTTCACAGTAGCCTTGCTCAGGTCCAGCCCATAAAGCTTTGCAGCATTTCCGCCCACGATAGCGCGCACCTGGTCGGCGGGCATGTGGCCCATGTGCTCGGCGATCTTGTTCACCGAATTGGGCCAGATGCTGTCGGGGTGCGGATAATCGCTCGCCCACAGCAGGTTTTCCGGCCCCCAGAAGTCTGTCAGCGCCATGGTCGTGGCGCTTTGCTGGAAGGTGCCATAGACCTGCCGCCTGAACAGTTCGCTGGGCTTCATCTGGTGGGGGATGCCGCCCTTGTCATCCCAATAGTCCTTGCATTCCCACAGGCGGTGATGGCGATAGTCGAGCTCTTCGACCACCCACGGAACCCAGCCAGCGCCGCATTCGGCGATGACGATCTTCAGGCCCGGATGGCGTTCGAGAATGCCCCACGCGAACAGGTCCACAAAGGGATCGAGGAACTGCTCGATAAACATCTTGGCGTGCAGGAAGGTGGCGCCGGGCGAGCCCTTGTACTTGTCGAAGGCATTGGTGACGCTGGCAAACACGGTGACATGGAAGGAAAGGACGATGCCGCTTTCCTCGAACAGCCTCCACAGCGGCTCCCAGCGCTTGTCTTCCAGTCGCGGTTCACACACGGCGATTTGCAGATTGGCCTGACGGCACCTGCCGCCCTTGGCGAGGCGCCGGAGTTCTTCCAATGCGGCCTCGGGATGCGGCGGCAATATGGCCACGCCGATCAACCTGTCGGGCGCAGCGGTGCAGAAATCCTCGTACAGCCAGTCGTTATAGGCCGCATAGCAGGCCTTCATGAAGGCTTCGTCGTCAGTCTGGATGCTGGTGACGGGGCCGAACACCAGATGTGCCCACACCTGGTCGCGGTCCATGTCCTGCAATCGTAATCGGGGAACGCCTGCGCGCAAGTCGGTCGTGTCCTCGATCCCGCCACGATCATAGGCGGTGTGGATCGGCTTCGGACCCTTGAAGCCCAAGGGGCGTCCCGACCAGAAGCCCCAGCTCCGGCCATCGGCCATCCACAGGGCGGGGCCGCTTTCCTGCTCGACTATTCCGGGCGTACGGTCGCCCCATCTGGCCGAAAGCCGGTCCGACCAGACATTGGCCGGCAGCATGTTCATGTCCAGGTGGTCATCACCCGACACCAGTGCTGTTTCGATCATTCAGGCGCCCCGCGAATCTGCCAGTAATTGACTTTGTCCTAGCGGAATGGACGTCAGGTGACCATGCCTCGCAGAAGCGAGAACGCCGCCCTCCCGCTGCGGGAGGACGGCGTATCCGGGTCCGAATTCTCTGGTTGGATCAGCGGCAGCGCAGCTCGCCGCGATCGATCTCGCGGCCGATCAAAGCGCCGACAGCCGCGCCCACGATCATTCCTGCTGTTCGATCGCCACTGCCAGCGACCTCGCGTCCAAGAAATGCCCCGCCGGCGGCACCGATGATCAGGCCGGTCGTGCCATTATCGCGCTTGCAGTAATAGCGACCGTCCTCTCCGCGCCATACCTCCGACTGGCGCGTCACGCGGCGCGGTTCGAGATACCATCCGCGATCGTTGTAGAGGCTTGCGGCCTGCTTGGCGCGATAGCCATGTGCCGGTGCGTGTGCGGGCGGGTCGGCCATTGCGGGTGCTGCCTGTATGGCCAGCATAGCGGCGGCGATGGTCAGAAAGCTCTTGCGCATTGGTGTACCTCATCAGTCAGTTCGAAAATCTGTCCTGATCTTGTGGCGCAAATCCCAACAAGCGATGAACGATGCGTTGTAATTCTGGCGCTGCGGCAAGCCGTTCCAGGCGGACGATGAAAGGCCCTAATTCCCTAGCATTTCTCCCACTTTGGCACGCATCCGTTCAGCCAATGGGCCAAGTTCAAATATTGCCCGGACGTTATCCATATTCCGCGGCTGTGAGGTGCCCCACACAGCGGAGAAGATTCGCTCCATGCTCCAGTCGGTCAGGCCCCGTTCGACCAGTTCCAATGTGTCACCGGCCTCCACGGCGCCTTCCTCCAGCACGCGGTAGTACCAGCCACAACGGCCCGTCTGGAGGATGCGCTTGACCATCCTCTTGCGTTCAAAGCGATGTTCGATCTTCCAGCATGGCTTGCGCGGCTGGCAGGCTTCGACAAGGGCGGTGCCAAGCCGAAAGCGATCGCCCAGGCAGACATCCTCCTCGGCGATCCCCGCAACGGACAGATTGCTGCCGAAAGCGCCGGGAGTTTCCAGCAATGGATGATCTCCCAGCTCCTCGCGCCAGAAGGCGTGGTGGTCGAGGGGGTAGAGATGCACCGCCATGTCAGGTCCGCCGTGATGGGCGAGGTCGGCCTGCTCGTCGCCTTCGAGGCCCAGCCTTGTCACACGCACCTTGCCGGCGAGGGGGTGCTTTCCGATGGCGCTCCTTTCGTCACCACGGAATGACACGGCTTGGGCGCCGCAGATTGCCTGAACGGCGCAGCTCACGAAGCGTTCTTCTTGACTGTTATCGCGATCCAGTCGCGCATGACCTTGTCCATCCCGCTGTCCTTGTAGTCGTGCGCCTCGACCACGTCCCAATCCTGCGCAGCGTAGAGCGCCATGAGGTCTTCACGCGGCTGGAAGTTATAGAGCCGCCCCAGAGCATCGCGCGCCTCTCCTTCGCCGAGCTTGTAGTTGGCGAAGAAGAATCCACCAGGTTTCAAAGCACGCGCGACCCGTCCAAGCACAGCGGCCAGGCCCGCCAGCGGCTGGTGGTGGATCGAGGCATGTGCCCACACGGCGTCATAGGCCGCTTCGGCATCCAGCTCGCCGAATTGCATCACGCGTGCCGGCCTGCCGAGCTTCTCCGCAGCAAGCGCTGCCATGTTGGGCGTTCCGTCCGTCGCATCGACGATGAAGCCCTTCGATTCCATCCGCGCTGCATCGCGCGCATCGCCGCAGCCCAGTTCCAGGATCTGCGCACCGGGCTGCAGCCGCGCCAGAAACGGGTCCAGGTATGATGAGTATTCGTAAGGAAAGGCCGCGGCCCATTCGCGGGCTTTGGTCTGGTAGAATTCGCGCGTTTTTGGGTCCATGAAGCGCTCCTAAACATGCTGAAACGAAAAGGCGATTCTGTAATGCATCTCGATCTGGTCGATGTCTTCGGCTCCACTGCCATGAGAGGAAATCCGCTGGGTGTGGTGCATGCGGCAGGCGATCTGAACGCGGAAGAAATGCTCGCGCTGACACAGTGGCTGGGTTTTTCCGAAACCACATTCCTGCTGCCGCCTGCCGATCCGGGTGCGGACTACCGTGTGCGTATCTTTTACCCTGCGGGCGAGCTGCCCTTTGCCGGCCATCCCACGCTGGGAAGCTGTCATGCCTGGCTGGCTGGGGGCGGTGTTCCGAAACGCGAGGGCGTGATCGTGCAGGAATGCGGGGTCGGGCTTGTCGAGGTGCGGCAGGTTGGCGATTTGCTCGCTTTCCGCGCGCCCGAACTGGTCCGGACCGGCGATCTCTCCGACGCGGAACGCGCCGAGGCTGTGCGCGTGTCAGGCGTGAATGAAGCGGCGATTGTCGAAGCGGTGCATGTTGCCAACGGGCCCAAGTGGCAGCTGTTGCGGTTGCGATCTGCGGAAGATGTGCTGGATGCCGAACCGGCCTCAAAGGCGCCGACAGGCACCGATGTCGGGCTTGCGGGGCCTGCGGCGGCGGGCTCCGGCTACGATTGGGAACTGCGGGCATTCTTCGCCAACCAGCATGGGGCGATCAGGGAAGACCCGGTGACGGGCAGCTTCAATGCGGGCGTTGCGATGCATCTCTTTGCCAATGGACTGGAGCAAGGCTCCTATGTCGCGGCACAGGGGCGCAAGACCGGCGCTGACGGGCGCATAATGCTGAAGCAGGACGATGACGGTTCGGTCTGGGTTGGTGGCCGCTGCGCCACGATTGCGCGCGGCGGGGAGCTTCCGGCTCTGGCCCGGACCTAGGCCTCGTCCGAAGCTGCTTCGCGGTCGAGCTGCGCGCGCGATTTCTTCTCGGCTGCGGTCTTGAGCTGGCCGCAGGCCGCATCGATATCGCGCCCGCGCGGGGTGCGGACGGGGGCGGAGATGCCTGCCTCGAAAACGAGATTGGAGAATGCCCTGATCCGTTCCGGCGTAGAGCATTCATAGGGCGCCCCCGGCCAGGGGTTGAAGGGAATCAAATTGACCTTGGCGGGCAGTTTGAACTGCTTGAGCAGGCGCACCAGCTCGCGCGCATCCGCGTCGCTGTCATTCTTGTCCTTCAGCATCACATACTCGAAGGTGATGCGTCGGGCATTGCTCGCGCCGGGGTAATCGGCGCAGGCCTGCAGCAATTCCTCGATGCCGTATTTCTTGTTGATCGGCACGATCTCGTCGCGAACATCCTTGGTTACCGCATGAAGCGATACGGCAAGGTTTACGCCGATTTCTTCTCCGCACCTTTCCATCATCGGCACCACGCCGCTGGTGGAGAGCGTGATGCGGCGCTTGGACAGGGCGAGGCCATCGCCGTCCATGACAAGTTTCAGCGCATCGCGAACATTGTCGAAATTATACAGCGGCTCGCCCATGCCCATCATCACGATATTGGTGAGCAGGCGGCCGTCGGCAGTATATTCGCCGACGTCGTCGTCATCGTCGAGGTCGTGCGCCCCCGCGAAGGCGGGGGCCTCAATCGGCATGGGGCCGGGCTGCCTGAGATCCCCGCCTGCGCGGGGACTCGCGGTCAGGTTGGGCCATTCGCCCAGAGCATCGCGCGCGAGCATGACCTGGCCGACGATCTCGCCCGGCGTAAGGTTGCGGACGAGGCGCATGGTGCCCGTGTGGCAGAAGCGGCAATTGAGCGTGCAGCCGACCTGGCTGGAAACGCACAAGGTTCCGCGATCGGCATCGGGGATGAAGACCATCTCGAAGTCATGCCCGTCCGCCGTGCGCAGAAGCCATTTGCGCGTGCCGTCTGTCGAATGCTGCGCCTCGACCACTTCGGGGCGGCCGATCACGAAACGTTCGGTCAGCCACGGACGCATGGACTTGGCGATATCGGTCATCGCCTCGAAATCGGTCACGCCGCGGTGATAGAGCCAGTGGAACACCTGCTTGGCCCGCAATTTGGCCTGCTTGGCGTCAAGCCCAGCCTCGGCAAGCAGTTCCATTATGCGCTTCCTGGACAGGCCCATCAGGTCGATCCGGCCATCCGCACGCGGCGTGATGTCACGCGCCACGGGTACCGGGTCTATCTGCCCGGGGATCGGCATGAGGTCAGTATCTGGCATGATCGGGGCGCATATAGTGCAGCTCTTGCCGATTAGCCAGACGGGAGCCGCGAAAAGCCTAATTGCCGCGCGAGCAGGCGATGGTGGCCGCGTCCAGGGCAGTTGCTGCCCCTTCGAGCGAGTAGCTGTCGGTGAAGCGCCGGGCGATGCTGTCGCGTGCGCTGACCTGCATGGCAGTCGCGCCCCGTATCGCAGCGATGATCCGCGCGTCCATCTGTGCATCGGCAGCCCAGGCATTATTACCTTCGGCCTGCAGCTGGAAGTTCTCTCTGCCCACGCGCAGGGTCACTGACGAATCCGGCCGCGCGCCGCGCGACAGCTGGAAATGCACCTGCCCGCGCACCCGCCTTCGCGGCCAGGTTCCCACGGAAGCGAAGGGCTCGAACTCGCTCGCTGCGCGGCTCTCCTCGGCAGCGGCAATGGCATAGCAGCGCGGCACATCAGCATCGCGGAACGCCCCCCAGTCACCAAACACGCCCAGGCTGTCGCGGGCGGCAAGCGGGGTGGAAATTGCCAAAAGCGTAAGTGACAGGATCATAGGCGGACTTGAGCGCATATGTTCACCCATAGTCCAAGGCGGCAGCAGATCAAAATCGAACGGATGGAGTCCGGTTTTTCTGGTCAAATTGCGGGAGTTATGGCAAACGAATCGAGCGGGAAGAGGCACCGGGTAACCTGGCCTGAAGGGCGCGAAAGTCGCGCCTCAACATGGAAGGCGCCGCCCGGAAACCACCCTGAGCGGCGAATGCTGCGATGAGTCTGTTAGCCGACCACAACTTGCCATTTGCAGCAGCATTGTTGCTGATGCTCCTATTGGCTCTGTTCCAGCTTTTCAGCTTCGGCGGCTTCGAACTGGATGCCGATGGCGACATCGACCTTGATGGCGATGCTGATAGCGGTGCCAGCGCCGCTGGCGGGTTGCTGAGCCTGCTGGGCATCGGTCGCCTGCCGTTCACAATCTGGCTGGTGCTCTTTCTCTTCGTCTTCGCCGGAATCGGCGTTTCGATACAGGGCCTGGCCGAGAACCTTACTGGAGGCCCGCTCTACGCATGGCTGGCCGCCGTGTTCGCTGGTGGTGGGGCTTTGCCTGTCACCGGCGTGCTCGCGCGACCTATGGCGAGGATACTTCCAGCAGACGAAACCAGCGCTGTCGGCCTCGACAGCCTGCTCGGCCGCAGGGGTACAATCATTACGGGTCACGCGAGGGCGGGTTCTCCCGCCCGCACCAGGGTGCCTGACCGGCACGGCCATCCGCATTTCGTGATGGTCGAGCCGCATGAACCCGCGTGCGAATTGCAAGAAGGCGACGTGGTCCTGCTCGTCCGCCGCGAAGAGAACGTGTTCTACGGTGTGCCCTTGCAGGAGCGTGAGCTGGCCCCTGTCACCTGACCCTTGGGGTCAACTGATTGATTGGAGTAGTTGTGAAATGGAAAATCTTATCGACGTAGGCATCTGGGCAGGTTCTGCCTTCGTTGCCCTGCTGATCATCGCGATCGTGCTGACCAAGCTTTATCGCCGTGCCTCGAAAGAGGTTGCCTTCGTGCGAACGGGCGTGGGCGGCGAACGTGTGGTGATGAACGGCGGCGCGCTGGTGCTGCCTGTCTTCCACGAGACCATGCCCGTCAACATGAACACGGTGGTGCTGCCCGTGGTGCGCCGCGACACCGAGGCGCTGATCACGCTCGACCGGCTGCGGATCGACGTGAAGGCGGAATTTTATGTCCGCGTCCGTCCGGATGCCGGCGCCATCGCCATGGCCGCGCAGACGCTGGGCCAGCGCACGATGCAGCCCGAACTGCTCAAGGACCTGGTTGAAGGCAAGTTCGTCGACGCGCTGCGCTCTGTCGCGGCGGGCATGACCATGAACGAGCTGCACGAACAGCGTGCCGATTTCGTGCAGAAAGTGCAGCAGGTCTCGTCCAACGACCTGGCAATGAACGGGCTGGAGCTGGAATCGGTCTCGCTGACCGGGCTGGACCAGACCAGCATCGAACATTTCAACGCCAACAACGCCTTCGACGCCGAGGGCCTGACCAAGCTGACCGAGCAGATCGAGGCGCGCAAGAAGCTGCGTAACGATATCGAGCAGGACACCCGCGTGCAGATAGAGACCAAGAACCTCGAAGCCAGCCAGCGCAGCTTCGAGATCAGCCGCGATCAGGAATTCGCCCGGCTGGAGCAGGAACGCGAGGTGGAGATGCGCCGGGCCAAGCAGTCTGCCGAAGTCGCCCGTGAACAGGCCGAGCGCCAGCGCGAAGCCGATGCCGCAAGAATCGAGGCGAAGAAGCTGGTCGACGCCCAGCAGATCGAGGCTGACCGGCTGGTGGAGGAAGCGCGCATCGACCAGAAGCGCGCGCTCGAAATCGCTCGCCAGGAACAGCAGATCGCAGTGCAGAACAAGAGCCGCGAGGAAAGCCAGGCCAAGGCCGAGGCCGATGCCGCGCGCGCGCTGGCCGTGGCTGCCGAGGAGCAGGTCGTCACCAGCCGCGAAAGCGAGATTGCCGAACGCCAGAAGAAGATCGAGCTGATCGAGGCCGCCAAGGTGGCCGAGCGTGACGCGATCAAGATCAAGGTCGAGGCCGAGGCAGAAAAGGATGCGGCCACCAACCGCGCTGCTGCGGTCAAGCTGGAAGCCGCGGGTGAGTCCGATGCCGAGAAGCTACGTGCCGAAGCTGCGCGCGTCCGCTTCGAAGTGGACGCGGCCGGTCAGCGGGCGATCAACGAGGCTGCGAATATCCTCTCCTCCGACCAGATCAGCCTGCAGACCAAGTTGGCGTTGCTCAAGGTCATGCCGGAACTTGTGCGCGAAAGCGCCAAACCGCTGGAGGCCATCGACAGCATCAAGATCGTCCAGGTGGATGGTCTGACCAATGGCGGGAAGGGTGGTTACGGCGGAAGCGCTGCGCCCGGCGGAAGCACGGGCAACCTTGCAACCGATGCCGTGGCGGCAGCGCTCGCCTATCGTGCGCAGGCCCCCGTTCTCGACGGGCTGATGAAAGAGCTGGGTCTCGACGGGTCCTCGCTCAGCAAGATGGTCGAAGGCGCGGCGACTGGCACTTCTGTCGCCGAAGTGTTGCCGGCAAAGGCCAATGATGACCTTGAGCCTGCTCCCGCGGCCGAAGCGTCGGAGGAGGAAGCCAAGGTCTGAACGCAGACGATCGCAATCATGCGCCCCCGGCCTGGCGGTCGGGGGCGCTACTTTTTTTAATCACCCCTCGACGAGGTCGAGATAGGCTACCACGTCATTATCCGTGGCAAGAAACAGCCCGTCCTGCATATCTTCAGGCTGGCTGGCGGCGATCTGCATGGCTTCGGTGAGCGGGCCGTAGAACAGCGTCTGTGCCGCGCCGCCCTCGCTGGCGCTGTCGAGGTGGTAGAGCCTGACGGTGGCTTCGGAATAGGTCGTGCGCATCAGTCTCTTTCCAGCTTGTGCCCGTCCAAAAGGCGTCGGTTTCGCGCATCTTCGGCCTTTCGGGCGCGCCTGCCGTCTTTGCTTTCGCCATACTTGGCGCGGTTGGCTTCAGCGGCAACGGCCTTGCCCGCCCGCATCTTCGCCTTGCGTGCCATGCGCAGGTTGATGATTTCCGCCATCAGCCAGCCTCGGGATAGCTGATCGCCACCACTTCCCATTCCTTTTCGCCGCCGGGCAGGCGCACGGTGCGCAGGTCTCCGACTTCGGAGCCGCGCAATGCGCGCGCGATGGGGGCGCTCCAGCCTATGCGATTGTTGGAGGGGTCCTGCTCGTCATCGCCGACGAGCGTGAGCTTCCGCTCATGGTCATCCTCATCGGCAATGGTCACGCTGGCGCCGAACCATACGCGTTTCCGGTCCGGTTGCTCGGCAGGGTTGATGACCTTGGCAGCCTTCATCCGTTTGGCGAGATGGGCAAGTTCGCGGTCGATCTCGCGCATGCGCTTGCGGCCATAGAGGTAATCGCCATTCTCGCTGCGGTCGCCATTGCCTGCCGCCCAGCTGACGATCTCGACGATCTCCGGCCGTTCCTTGCCCAGCAGGTGATCATAGCGCGCCTTGAGAGCGGCCAGCCCTTGCGGGGTGATGGGGTTGTCGCGTGGCTTCACGGCAGCACGGTCTTAACGCAGGAAATCGCTGATCTTGCGGGTGCGGCCTGCCTGTTCGGGGTAGAGGTGTTCGTAGACGACGGCATTTTCCAGCACGCGCTGCACGTAGTTCTTGGTCTCGAAGAAGCCGATCTTCTCGATCCATTCGGTCCAGCTGATCGCGCCGGTGCGCGGATCGCCATTCTCGCGCAGCCAGCGGTTCACATTGCCGGGGCCTGCGTTGTAGGCGGCCACGGCAAGCGGGTAAGAGCCGTTGTAGGTGCGAAGCAACCTTTCGATATGGTTGGAACCAAGGCGCATGTTGTAGGCCGCATCGTCGATCAGGCTGGCCGACATATATTGCACGCCTGCGCGATTGGCTTCCTCGCGTGCGGTGCCCGGCATCAGCTGCATCAGACCGCTCGCGCCGGCATGGCTGATGGCGTTCTGCGCAAACTGGCTTTCCTGCCGCGTGATGGCGTGGACCATGGTCCAGTTCGTGCCCTGCGGGTTTTGCAGCAGCGGATAGCCGATCTGGGTAAAGCCGTCATGCCCGTCTGCCATCGCCGCTTCGGCGAGGTTCACCGCCAGATCGCGCCTGCCGATGTTGCGCGCGAGTTCCGCCACGAGCAGATGCTCGCCCAGCGTCTCTGCCTGGTCGGCAATCGCGCGGTAGAAGCGGATGCCGACGCTCCAGGGTGCGTCGCGCGCCACCTCGGTCACGGCCCCGGTGATCGGCGCACTCAGGAAGACGGCGCGTTCTTCCGCCGTGGGTTCGCCTTCGGGCAAGCCGGCAAATGCTGGCAGGTCGCGTCCCAATGCCTCCAGCGCGAGCTGGCCATAGAAGCGATCGCCATATTGCGCGGCCATTTCGAAATAGCGATTGGCTTCCGCCCTGTCTCCGCCGCGCTGCGCCGCGTGGCCTGCCCAGTAGAAGCCCTTGGAACGTGTCTGCGGTGTGCGGGCAGCCGCGCCATAGCGGTAGAACAGCGGCGCAGCGCCCAGCGAATCGCCGTTCTCCCACAGCGCCATGGTCCCGCCCAGCCACATCAGCGAGGTGTAATCGTCGCGCAGCTTGTATTCGAGCGAGGAGATATCCGTGCCGGGCGCGAAGCCATCGTCAATACTGGCGGCAATCTTCTGCGCATCGCGCGCGCCGGCAAGCCGCGCCACGCGCAGCAGTTCTTCCACCCATGCCGTCTGGTCGAAGGGCAGGGAGGTGAGCGCGGCCCGGTTGGCGAGCATGGAGATTGCCTGTTCCTGCCGGCTTTCCTGGCGCAATTCGCGGCTGCGATTGTAGAGATACCCCGGATCGGCAAGGGCGCCTGCCACACTGGTGGCGCCGTCGCCCCCTTGCAGGATTGCCAGCCGCGCTTCGAATACAGGCCTTCGCGCGGCGGAAGCCTTGGCAATCTGCCGCGCTGCCGCATCGACTTCGCGCTGCCAGAGCAGGGCGTCCATGCGGGCATCCTGATCGGCCTGCGTCAACCGGCTGGCGAACATGGTGCTGATCGTCGCTTCGGAGACTTCGCTCATTTCCCCGCCGCGCCAGGCTTCCACGGCCAGGTCTCCCGCGCGCTGGCGGTCGGTGCCCATCAAGGCCAGGGCATAATGCGCCTTGGAGAAGTTTGTCACCGGCGGATGGGCCGTGAAATAGGCCAGCAGCACCTCAGAGGACACGAACTCGCGGCGCAGGCGTGTTTCGGCCTGGGCGCGCAGGCGTGTTTCGTCCGGAAAACCGGGATTGGCGAGCAGGAAACCGGCATAGCGGGCGAAGGGCTGCTGCGCCTCGCGATCGTCATAGAGAACCTGCCAGTTGGCGATCTCGTCCGCCATCGGGCCGGGGCCTTCCGCCACCAGCGAAGCCCGCGCGCGGTCCCACTCGCCCGCCTCCTGCGCATTCGCAGAAACCGGCAGCGCAAACGCGCTTCCCAGCATACAGGCGAGAATTGCGGTACGAACCATGCTGGACATAATGCCTAGCCACTCCTTATCAGGCGCTGAACAAACCGGCGTCAACGCCATGTTGGCACCATGAAGTCCTGTTTTTGCGGGACAATGCAAGAGGGATATTCATGTTTTCAGGCTCGATACCGGCTCTGGCGACTCCTTTTCGCGACGGAGCGTTCGACGAGGAAGCCTATCGCCGATTCGTCGATTGGCAGATCGACAACGGATCGCACGGCCTCGTCCCCTGCGGCACGACCGGCGAATCCGCCACGCTGGACAACGATGAGCACCACAAGGTCATCGCCACTTGCGTAGAGCAGGCGGCGGGCCGTGTGCCCGTGATCGCGGGTGCGGGCAGCAACGATACGAAGACCGCGCTGTGGCACATCAGGGAAGCGCAGGCGGCGGGTGCCGATGCTGTGCTGCTGGTCGCTCCCTATTACAACCGGCCCAGACAGGAAGGCCTGCTCGCCCATTTCAGCTACCTCGCCGAACGCTGCGAACTGCCGATCGTGCTCTACAATGTGCCGGGGCGCACGGTGACCGATATCCTGCCCGAGACGGTGGTCGAACTGCACCGCCGTTTCCCGGACAAGATCGTCAGCATCAAGGATGCCAGCGGCGACCTTGAGCGCGTTGTCGATCATCGCATTGGGGCGGGGCCGGATTTCAACCAGCTTTCGGGCGATGATCCGCTGGCGCTGGCTGGCTATGTGCTGGGGCAGAGGGGCTGCATCTCGGTGACGGCCAATGTCGCGCCGCGCCTGTGCGCCGATTTCCACAATGCGGCGCTGGCAGGCGATTACGACACCGCGCGCGAACTGAACGAGAAGCTCTATCCGCTGCACCGCGCGATGTTTGCCGATGCCAGCCCGGCTCCGGCCAAATATGCGCTCAGCCGGATCCATAACTGGTTCGCGCCCGACGTGCGCCTGCCGATCGTCGATTGCGGCCCCGAGGGCAGGGCGGCGGTGGACGCAGCGCTGGAGGGCCTGGGGCTGGTGT
>JAHEBH010000030.1 GCA_024642335.1 Erythrobacter sp. | reverse complement strand
GATGGCTATCACGAGCTGGAGACGCTCTTCGCATTCGTCGATGCTGGGGATGAACTGGTCGCCACGCGCTGCGAGGCGGACCGGCTCGAAGTGGTGGGCGAGTTTGCTGGAGCGCTGACCGATCCCTTCGACAATATCCTGGCCAAGGCGCTCACTGCGCTGCCGCATCCCGACGGGCTTTGCGTGACCTTGCAAAAGAACTTGCCTGTTGCCGCAGGGCTGGGTGGAGGTTCCGCCGATGCGGGCGCGATATTCCGGATCATGCGCAACGCCTATGGTCTGCCCGATGACTGGCATGAGCGCGCTGCCAAGCTGGGTGCAGACGTTCCCGCCTGCGTCGAAAGCAAGACGCATATCGGCTTGGGAACCGGAACCGAAGCGCAGGACGTGGAAGACGATATGGCCGGAATGGCAGTCCTGCTCGTCAATCCGCGCGTTCCGCTGAGCACGGGCGCGGTGTTCAAGGCATGGGACGGAAAAGATCGTGGTTCGCTGCCCAAGGGCACGGCACGCGAGATTGCGCAGGCGGGGCGCAATGATCTGCGCGTTCCCGCCAACCGCCTTTGCCCGGTGATTGCCGATGTACTGGCGGCACTGGAAGACACTTCGCCCTGGCTCGCTGAAATGTCAGGTTCCGGCGCTACCTGTTTTGCGCTGTATGAAAGCAGCGCCCACCGCGACGAAGCCGCACAGGCCATCGCAAGGCTGGAACCCGGCTGGTGGCAGATGCCAGGGTGCTTGCGATGAGTTTCGTTCCCTACCGTCAGATCGGAGTACCTAACCGCCACGGCATCGTGTCCGTTTGCGATCATGCCTCCAACGCCGTGCCCGAAGGCATAGAACTGGGCGTGCCGGTAGGCGCGATGGACAAGCACATCGCCTGGGATATCGGCGCAGCAGGCGTGGTGGAGCGCATGGCGCGGCGGCATCACATCCCCGCGCATCTGGGGGAAGTCAGCCGGCTGGTGATCGACTTGCACCGTGAGGAGGAGTCTGCGGGGCTCATTCCCACGACCAGCGACGGTATTCTGATCCCCGGCAATATTGGCGCGGACAGGGAAGGGCGGCTCGAAAGCCTCTATCACCCCTATCACGATGCGCTGGCGGCATGGCTGGACGAGCACGATCCCAGGTTGATCCTGTCGATCCACAGCTTCACACCCTGCCTCGAGAGCAAACCTTGCGATCGGCCGTGGGAGATCGGCCTGCTCTACAACGAGGATGATCGCGCTGCGCGTCATGCCATCCGCCTTTTCGCGGAGTTGGGCGTGACCGTAGGCGATAACGAGCCCTATTCGGGCAAGCAGCTCAACGCGACGATGAACCGGCATGCAGAGGCATTCGGACGCCCCTATTGCGCGATCGAAATCCGCAACGACCTGATCGCCAATGAAGCGGGGCAGGCGCGCTATGCCGCCATGGTGGCCGATGTCGCGGGCAGGGTGGTGCTGGCGCTCGACAATGGCTGAGCACCACAGTTGCCATTGCAACCGCATTTTCGCTTAAGATGCAGGGCAGACTAAGCTAGGGGCGCAGGCGAAACACTTTTTGCTCATATGGAGTGACCATGCCCGCCTATCGTTCACGAACTTCCACCCACGGCCGCAACATGGCCGGTGCGCGCGGGCTTTGGCGGGCGACGGGCATGAAGGATGGCGATTTCGGCAAGCCGATCATCGCCATTGTGAACTCCTTCACCCAGTTCGTTCCAGGCCACGTCCATCTGAAGGATTTGGGACAGCTGGTCGCGCGCGAGGTCGAGGCCGCAGGCGGCGTGGCGAAGGAATTCAACACTATCGCGGTGGATGATGGCATCGCCATGGGCCATGACGGCATGCTCTATTCGCTGCCGAGCCGTGACCTTATCGCTGATAGCGTCGAATATATGGTCAACGCCCATTGTGCCGATGCGATGGTCTGCATCTCCAACTGCGACAAGATCACGCCCGGCATGCTGATCGCCGCCATGCGCCTTAACGTCCCTTGCGTCTTCGTGTCTGGCGGGCCGATGGAAGCGGGCAAGGTTGTTTTGAAGGGCAAGGAAGTGGCGCTCGACCTTGTCGATGCCATGGTGGCTGCTGCCGATGAAAGCTATTCGGACGAGGAAGTGGCTGAAATCGAGCGGAGCGCCTGCCCCACCTGCGGATCCTGTTCGGGCATGTTCACCGCCAACTCGATGAACTGCCTCACCGAGGCTTTGGGTCTCTCGCTGCCCGGCAATGGCTCGCAGCTCGCCACCCATGCTGATCGGAAGGGCCTGTTCGAGCGCGCCGGTCGCCTGGTGGTGACATTGGCCAAGCGCTATTACGAGGAGGATGACGAGAGCGTCCTTCCGCGCAAGATCGCCAGCTTCGAAGCCTTTGAGAACGCGATGACGCTCGATATCGCCATGGGTGGTTCGACCAATACCGTGCTTCATCTGCTCGCCGCCGCTAGCGAGGCGGGCGTGGAGTTCACAATGGAGGACATCGACCGGCTCAGCCGCAAGGTGCCGTGTCTCAGCAAGGTCGCCCCGGCCAAGAGTGATGTCCATATGGAAGACGTCCACCGCGCGGGCGGGATCATGGCCATTCTGGGCGAACTTGACCGCGCGGGCCTGCTGCATACCGCTCTTCCCACGGTGCACAGCCCGACGCTGGGCGATGCGCTGGCCGATTGGGATATCCGCCTGACGAACAACCCCAAGGTTCAGGAGTTCTACAAGGCAGCCCCGGGCGGTGTGCCGACGCAGACCGCCTTCAGTCAGAGCCGCCGCTGGGACGATCTGGATACCGACCGCGAGCATGGCGTGATCCGCAGCAAGGAACATGCCTTCAGCCAGGACGGCGGATTGGCCGTGCTCTTCGGCAATATCGCGCGCGATGGCTGCATCGTAAAGACGGCCGGCGTGGATGAGAGCATCCTCAAGTTCTCCGGACCGGCCAAGGTCTTTGAAAGTCAGGATGCTGCCGTGACCGCGATCCTCACCGAACAGGTGAAGGCAGGCGATGTCGTGGTAATCCGCTATGAGGGGCCGAAGGGCGGTCCGGGCATGCAGGAAATGCTCTATCCGACCAGCTATCTCAAATCGAAAGGGCTGGGGAAAGCCTGCGCGCTGCTGACCGATGGCCGCTTCTCGGGCGGTACTTCGGGCCTTTCCATCGGTCATGCCTCGCCCGAAGCGGCGGAAGGCGGCGAGATCGGGCTGGTGCAGGAAGGCGATCTGGTCGAGATCGATATCCCCAATCGCACCATCAACCTTGCCGTTTCCGATGCCGAACTGGCCGCCCGTCGCGAAGTGATGGAAGCGAAGGGCGACGCCGCTTGGCAACCAGAAGCCGAACGACCGCGCCGCGTCTCGGCCGCGCTGCAGGCCTATGCTGCCATGACCACGAGCGCCGCCAAGGGTGCCGTGCGCGATGTCAGTCAGCTCAAGCGCAATGGCTGACCTGTCGGCATACGCTCCTGTTTGGCTCGCGGTTGGCGATGCATAGCAACCAGGTTCTCACCGTCGCAGAGATGCAGGCAGCCGAACAGGCGCTGATCGATGGCGGCGAGACGGTTTCCTCACTAATGGAGACAGCCGGAAAGCGCGCGGCTGACTGGGTCTGGCGCATGGCCGCCGGACGTTCCGTGACGGTGCTCTGTGGTCCCGGCAACAATGGCGGCGATGGCTATGTGATCGCCCGCGTGCTGCAGGAGCGCGGGCTCAAGGTGCAGGTCGTCGCACCATTTGCTCCCAAGACGCCCGCCGCCAAGGCAGCACGTGCGCTTTGGGGCGGAGAGCCGGTTGCCGATGCCAGCGGGCAGGTCTTTGTCGATTGCCTCTTCGGCAGCGGCCTGGTGCGTCCGCTCGACGACGGATTGTTGGCCCAGCTGAACCGGCTTGCGGGGAGGCACGAATATCTCATCGCCGTCGACCTGCCGAGCGGCGTGGATAGCGATAGCGGCGACCTGCTGAATGATGATCTGCCCTCCTATGATCTCACCCTTGCGCTGGGCGCTTGGAAGTTCGCCCATTGGCTGATGCCCGCGATGGAGGTGATGGGCGACAAGCGCTGGGTCGACATCGGCGTGGCTCATTCGAGGGACAAGGCTTGCCTTTCTAAGCGACCGCGCTTGTCAGAGCCGGACCGGGATGCGCATAAATACAGTCGCGGCCTGCTGGCCGTGGTCGGTGGCGAAATGCCTGGCGCTGCTGTCCTTGCATCGCACGCGGCCATGCATGGCGGTGCGGGCTATGTGAAACTCTTCATCGAAAGCGATGTCGCCAATATCCCGCCCGAACTGGTGGTGGAGCAGGAATCGCTGTCCCAGCTCCTGTCGGATGATCGCCTCTGCGCCGTGCTGATCGGCCCCGGTCTGGGAAGGAGCGAGGAGGCGCGGGCGCGGCTTGCATGGACTCTCGGCTGCAACCTGCCCACCGTCTGCGATGCCGATGCGCTGGTGCTGTTGGAACCAGACATGCTCGATGGCCGGACCAGTCCGTTGATCGTCACTCCGCATGCAGGCGAGCTTGAGCATTTGGGCAACAACTTCGGTAGCGTCGGTTTCGATCGCGTGGAGCAGGTTTCCGAACTGGCGGAATCGCTCGAGGGCGTGGTTGTTGCCAAGGGACCGGACACCATGATTGCAGCACCCGGCGCGCCCGTCACCATCATGCCGCCTGCCACCAGCTGGCTCAGCACCGCGGGAACGGGTGATGTGCTGGCGGGCCTGATCGCAAGCCGTCTGGCTGTTGGTGCGAGCGGCCCCTTGCATCATGCCGTTGAGGGATGCTGGCTGCACCGCGAGGCCGCAGGGCTTGCGGGCCCTGCTTTCACGGCGGGTGATTTGATTGACTATATTCCAGATGCTTATGGAACATTTCTGTGAGCAATACTGAAGAAATCATCCGCATTGCCGCAAAGGGCGATGGCGTCACCGCGTCGGGCCTCCATGTGGCCCTTGCTGCGCTGGGGGACATCGTGACGTCGGATGGTGTGGCCCAACGCGGGCCGCACCATGTCGAGCCGCCCTGCCAGCACTTCAGCAAATGCGGTGGCTGCGAATTGCAACATTGCGACGAGGAGTCGCTTGCCGAATTCGTCACCAACCGCGTCGCCTACGCTGCGCGCCAGCATGGGATGGAGCCCCGAAGGCTCGCGCCCGCTCATCTTTCGCCTCCCGGCAGCCGCCGCCGCGCCACATTGCATGCCATCAATGGCGGAGGCCGCGCGCTTGTGGGCTTTCGCGAGGGTGGTTCGCACCGCATCGTGGACATGAAGCAGTGCCATATCCTGCGGCCGGAGCTTTTTGCCCTGGTTGAACCGCTACGTGCTTACCTCTCCAAGCGGCGGGACAAATATTCCGCCGACATCGACCTGACCTTGACCGACCAGGGCGTCGATTGCGCGATCCGCAATCTCGCGATCGAGGGGCTGGAGCAGACCGAAGACCTGCTCGAATTCTGCCGCGAACACGGCCTGGCGCGGCTTGGGCTGGACCAGGGATATGGCCCGGAGACGATCTGGGAGCCCGAGCCGGTTACGGTTACGCTGGGCGGAGTTGCTGTTCCCTATCCCTCCGGTTCCTTCCTGCAGGCGACGCTGGATGGCGAACAGGTGCTTGTCGATGCGGCATGTGCATGGCTGGCTGGTTGCACCCGTATAGCGGACCTGTTCTCGGGGCTGGGCACATTTGCCTTCGCACTGGCCAAGCACGCCGAGGTCACTGCTTGCGAAGCAGCCCGCGATGCCGTGCTCGCCTGCAAGGGCGCTGCGGGCAGGCACAAGGCAAGCGTGGACGCGCAGCACCGCGACTTGTTCCGCAATCCCATGCGGGCGGAAGAACTGGCGTCATTCGATGGCGTGGTGATCGATCCGCCACGTGCTGGTGCCCGATCCCAGATCGAGCAACTGGCACAATCTCAGGTGCCAAAGATCGTCTACATCAGCTGCAACCCCTCCAGCTGGGCGCGCGATGGCGCGATACTGGCCGCGAATGGCTACGAACTGGCGGAATTGCACCCTGTCGGCCAGTTCCGCTGGTCGACCCATGTCGAACTGGCGAGCCTGTTTGTGAAGGCGGGCTAGCCGCCAGCGTCAGTTGGCGCGCTTCGCCACCACGAAGGCCAGCAATGCGCCGAAGGTCTCCAGCATGTCGCCATCGACATCGTCATCCTCGATGATGATGCCGAGCCGGTCCTCGATTTCGGTCAGCAGGCCAGCCACCGCCATGGAATCAAGCTCGGGGAGGTGACCGAACAGACCTGTTCCTTCGCCGAACCCGGCAACTTGATCGGCAGAAAGCCCCAGGGCGCTCTGCAGCACCTGGCGCAGCACCAGATCTGTGCCTGTCTCGTCGTCTCGAATGGCGGGAAGATTGTCGCTCATATCTGGCCGAGGCTCCTAGCCACGGGAGGCGAGGGAAACAAGCATTCCTGTAGGGGTTTTGCCAAGTGACACGTGTTGGCCGGATGGCGCAATTCGTCTAACGAGATGAGCCAGCTCGCTGCCATCGCAGCGCAGTTCCAGTCTGGAGCCCCATGACGCATACGCCTGACCCTGTTCCACGGCCGCTCGATCACCTCGCATTGCGCGGGGATGATGTCGATGCGGCGCTGATCCTTCGCGGGAAAAGCCTTAGCTGGCAGGAATTGAGGGACCGCGTTGCCCTGCTGGCGGCATGGCTGGCGAATCAGGTGCCGGAAAAGGGCGCGCGTATTGCGACCTGGGCCGCGAAAGGCGAACTCACCTGCCTGATGCCGCTCGCGGCAGCTCGGGCAGGGCTGGTGCACGTACCGGTCAATCCGCTGCTCAAGCGCGCGCAGGTAAGCCACATCCTCCATGATAGCGGTGCCAGCATGCTGATCGCCAACAAGGCGCGGCTTGCCGGGCTTGAGGAGGGTGACGCGCCCGAGAACTGCGGATTGATAGAGGAACAGGCCGCGTGGGACCTCGCAGATGCCCACGGAGGCACTCTGGAGGCATCAAGCGCTGATCCGCGGGACCTGGCCGCCATCCTCTACACCAGTGGCTCTACAGGCCGTCCCAAGGGCGTGATGCTGAGCCATACGAATTTGTGGCTGGGGGCAGTGAGCGTGGCGCATTACCTGGGCATGGAACGCAATGACGTCACTTTGGCAGTGCTGCCACTCAGCTTTGACTATGGGCAGAACCAGCTGCTTTCCGCCTGGTATGCAGGAGGATGCGTGGTGCCGCTCGACTATCTTGTGCCACGTGACGTCATCAAGGCATGCGCAAAGCATCAGGTGACCACGCTCGCTGCGGTTCCACCGCTGTGGGTGCATCTCGTCGAACAGGACTGGCCTGCGGAGGCCGTGACGTCACTGCGCCGCTTGACCAACAGCGGAGGTGCACTGACCGAAGGATTGATCGGAACTTTGCAATCTATCTTCAAGAATTCACGAATTTTTCCAATGTACGGTCTGACAGAGGCGTTCCGCTCGACCTATCTCGACCCCGCTCTGGTTGATGCCCACCCCACGTCGATCGGAACAGCCATTCCCTTTGCGGAAATTCTGGTTATCGATGACAAAGGCAGACTGACCGCCGCGGGGGAAGAGGGCGAGCTTGTCCATTGCGGTCCACTGGTCGCGCAGGGCTATTGGCAGGATGCGGAAAGGACGCGGGAGCGGTTCCGCCCCGCGCCGGAAATGTCGCATTATGGCGGAATGGCCGTATGGTCGGGCGACAGGGTGTGGCGGGACGGGAACGGATTGCTCTATTTTGTCGGTCGCCGCGATGCGATGATCAAGAGCGCGGGCAACAGGATCAGCCCGCAGGAAGTGGAGGAGGCCGCCATCGCCACAGGATTTGCCGAGGAAGCCGTCGCATTGAGTGTGCCTGATGAACGTATCGGGCAGGCAATCCACCTTGTCGTGCGTGGTTCGGGCGACGAGGAGGGTCTGCGCGAAGCCTTGCGCCGCGAACTGCCCAATTTCATGCAGCCCGGCGTGATCCGCTGGGTCGATGCCATGCCGCTTGGCCCCAATGGCAAGATTGACCGGGCATTGCTCGCGAAGGAGGCCGAATGAAGCCGCTAGGCCCGATTCCCGCCGGTTTTTCCGCAATCGACGGCGAGCTCGCCATTGGCGGGCACAAGGCAAGCGCATTGGTGGCCGAGGCAGGCGACACGCCGCTGTTCGTCTATTCGCGCGCCATGATCCATGCCCGCATGGCGCAATTGCGTGCGGCCATGCCCGAACGGATCAAGATCCACTACGCCATGAAGGCCAATCCTTTCGGCGATTTGCTGGAACACATGGCCGAGCTGGTCGACGGGCTCGACATCGCATCGGGCGGTGAATTTGCGCAGGCGCGCGAGGCGGGCTTCCTGCCGCGCGAGATCAGCTTTGCCGGACCGGGGAAGCGCGACGAGGAACTCCACTTGGCGATCCGGGCTGGTGTGACGATCAATCTCGAATCCGCCAATGAAGCCCGCCGAGCACTGGAAGCGGCGCAGGCTCTGGGCGTCGCGCCACGCCTGGCGATCCGCGTAAATCCCGATTTCGAACTGCGCGGATCGGGCATGAAGATGGGTGGCGGTGCCAAGCCCTTCGGCGTCGATCAGGCACAAGTAGCTACGCTGGCGAAAGACATCATTGCTGCCGGGGCAGAATGGCGAGGTCTGCATATCTACACCGGCAGCCAGGCGCTGGATGCCGACGCGATCATCGAGGTGCAGGGCAATGTGCTCGACCTGGCGGCGCAATTGTCCGTGGAAGTCGGTTCCGCATTGCCGCATCTCAACATGGGCGGCGGCTTCGGCATTCCCTATTTCGACAAGGACCGGCCGCTCGATATCGTTTCCATCGGTTCAGCGTTGGACGAGCGCTTCGGCAATTTGCCCGATGTTCTGCAAGCTACGGATTTTGCGATAGAACTGGGGCGCTACCTGGTGGGTGAGGCGGGCGTCTACCTGACCCGCATCGTCGATCGCAAGGTCAGCCACGGGGCGACCTACCTCGTGACCGACGGCGGGCTGCACCACCAGTTGGCGGCTTCGGGCAATTTCGGCACGGTGGTGCGGCGGAACTACCCCGTGGCCATCGCAACCCGCTTCGATGCGCCTGCGGAAGAAGAGGTCAACATCACAGGCTGTCTGTGTACGCCGCTCGACCGTCTGGCAGATCAGCCCTTGCTCCCCCGCGCCGATGTGGGAGATATCGTCGCCATCTTCTGCGCCGGTGCCTATGGTGCGAGCGCAAGCCCTTCGGCTTTCCTGGGGCAGGGGCCCGCGCTGGAGATGCTCGTCTAGTCACACATCAGCCGCAAATCCTAACGCGATATTAACCCTTTTTGGCCAGTAGGGTGGACGCCCTTGTGGGCCCGCGAGGATTTAGACGCATGTTTGACAACTATTACGGCCTGTCGGCAAAGCCATTCCAGCTGACGCCCGATCCGGATTTCTATTTCGCCACGGCGACGCATCGCAAGGCGCAGTCCTATCTCGGGTATGGCCTGGCACAGGGTGAAGGCTTTATCGTCATCACGGGCGAAGTGGGTGCGGGAAAGTCCACGCTGGTCGCGCACATGATCGCCAATGTCGATCCGGCGCAGATGCGCATTGCGCAGGTCGTTACCAGCAAGCTCGACGAGGATGAGATTATCCACGTCGTGGCGCAGGCATTCGGCCTCGACATCGCCGGTCACGACAAGGCAAGCGCACTGGGAGCGATCGAGGCGTACCTGAATGCTGAAGCGAACGCGGGCCGTCGTTGCCTGCTGGTCGTGGACGAAGCGCAGAACCTTTCCGTCAGCGCGCTGGAAGAGCTGCGCATGCTAACCAACTTCCAGCAAGGCAACCAGCCGCTGCTGCAGACGCTCCTGCTGGGCCAGCCCGAATTCCGCTCCACATTGCAGACCCATCCGCAGCTCGAACAGCTGCGCCAGCGCGTCATCGCGTCGCACCACCTCGGTCCTATGGAGCGCGAGGAGCTCGAACCCTATCTCACTCACCGGCTCCAGCATGTTGGCTGGGAAGGCAATCCTGCCTTTGACCAGCGGGTGTACCTGGAGATGTACCAGGCCAGTGGCGGCATTCCGCGCAAGGTCAACCAGATCGCCAATCGCGTGCTGCTGCTCGGCGCAGTCGAGCAGCGCTCGCGTATCGATGCGCTGATGCTTCAATCGGTGCTCAAGGAGATGGAAGGCGAACGGGTGCATGCCAAGCCGCAAGTTGCAGTTGCAGAAAAGATCGCCGAGCCTGTGGCCGAGGTTTTCGTTACCGCTCCGGAAACCGCACAAGTTTCAGCTCCAGCTTCTATGGACCCGCGGATTTTCGAGGATCTGCTGGCAGAGCGCGATGCGCAGATTGCCGAATTGCAGCAGGCCATGGTCGAGCTGTCGGAACGGCGCGAGGCAGTCGAAGCCAATGTCATGCAGCCCGAGATTCAGCTGTTGCATGAACAGATCGCGAGACTGCAGGCGAACAGTGTGGAGCAGGAACAGACCATCCGCCACACGCTCACCATGCTGATCGAATGGATCGAAGGAGATTGGGACCAGAGCAAGGCCGCCTGATTCAGCTGGACTGATCCCGCCGGATCAGGCTTCCTCCCCGTGTCCCAGCGCCATGTATTCGGCGCTCTGCATCTCCTTGAGACGGCTGACCGTGCGCTCAAATTCGAAAGCGCCATCGCCCGCCGGATAGAGGTTTTCCGGTTCGACTGCTGCCGCCACGAACAGCTTCACGCGATATTCGTACAGCGCGTCGATAAGCGTGACGAAGCGCGCGGCCTCGTTCCGCATATCCTTGTCCATCTGCGGGATGCCCACGATGATGACCGTGTGATAGGCGCGGGCAATAGCGAGGTAATCCGATGCTCCGCGCGCTTCGGTACAGAGGCGCTTGAAGCTGAAGACTGCTACGCCCTTCAGGCTCTTGGGCACGTGCAGGAAGCGTCCGCCGCCCAGGTCCAGTTCCGCCGAAGGGACGTGCTCCGCATCTTCGGGGGCGAAGTCGGTCATGCGAAAGAACAGCTCGCGCAGCTGCGCGGTTGCGGCAGCGCCGATCGGGTGGTGCCAGCACTTCATTCCCCCGATACGGTCGAGCCGGTAGTCGGTCGGTCCATCCAGCTTCACCACATCCATCTGCGACTCGATCAGGTCGATGAAGGGCAGGAAATGCTCGCGATTGAGCCCGTCCTTGTAGAGATCGCGCGGAGGGCGGTTGCTGGTCGTGACCAAGGTGATGCCATGATCCACGATAAACGCGCGAAAAAGGCGGCTCATGATCATCGCATCGGCGGAGTTGCTGACCACCATCTCGTCGAAAGCGAGACAGCGGACCTCGGCAGCGATGGCGGACGCGACCGGAGCAATGGGATCACCCGATTCCTTCTCCCTCTCCTTGCGGATGCGCTGGTGCACTTCCAGCATGAAGGCATGGAAATGTACGCGACGCTTGGCCGGGATTGTGACCGTATCGTGGAACAGGTCCATCAGCATGCTCTTGCCGCGCCCCACGCCGCCCCAGAGATAGATACCGCGGACGGGTTCAATCTTCTTTCCGGTCAGGCGGCGGAAAAAGCCTGTGCCCTTGCGGCTCTCGAGTCCGTCCTGCAACCGCTCCAGCACCTCTGCCGCAGCGCGCTGCTCCGGGTCAGGGCGCAATTGGCCCGTTGCCAGCAATTCCTCGTAACGGGCGATCAACCCGCTCATCGATCGCGCGGCTGCATGGCCTCGAACTTTGGCAGTGCCGGGTCGAAAAAGTCCCAGTGCGGCGCATCCTTGGTATAGATGACACTTTCAGGGGAGATGCAGTTCGGGTCGTCGAGCGAACCGGCCTGCAGGATGAGCACTTCGTCGCCCGGGAGATCACCTGTCGTGTACAGGCGGCCGCCGCAAGTGCCGCAGAAATGGCGAGTTACCTTGCCGCCAGTATCGCCGTCACTGGTGTAGGTCTTGGGAACTCCGCGCATTTCCAACTGGCTGCGGCGCAGGCCAACAATAGTGGTGTGGCCGGTACCGGTCGCCTTTTGGCAATCCTTGCAGCAGCATTGCGAAGCAAAGATCTCCGGCCCGGTGACGGTGTAGCGGATCGCCCCGCAGAGGCATCCGCCCTCTGCCGTCTTGCCTTCGCCGATTGCCACGTCAGACGATCCGCTCCGCCTGCATCTTCTTGATCTCGGCAATGGCGCGAGCCGGGCTGAGGCCCTTGGGGCAGACGTTGGCGCAGTTCATGATCGTGTGGCAGCGATAGAGGCGGAAGGGATCTTCCAGTTCGTCGAGACGTTCGCCAGTCATCTCGTCGCGGCTGTCGGCCAGCCAGCGATAGGCCTGCAGCAGGATGGCAGGGCCCAGGAACTTGTCCGAATTCCACCAATAGCTGGGGCAGGACGTGGAGCAGCAGGCGCACAGGATGCACTCGTAAAGCCCGTCCAGTTTCTCGCGCTGATCGGGGCTCTGCAGCCGCTCCTTGCCGCTGGGTGTGGTGGAAACCGTCTGCAGCCAGGGGCGGATGCTGGCATATTGCGCGTAGAAGTGAGTGAAATCGGGGACGAGGTCCTTCACCACCTCCATATGCGGCAGCGGGGTGATGCGAATCTCGCCCTGCAAGTCCTCGATCGCGGTGGTGCAGGCCAGGCCGTTGGCTCCGTTCATGTTCATCGCGCAGGAACCACAAATCCCCTCGCGGCAGGAGCGGCGGAAGGTCAGCGTCGGATCGATCTCGTTCTTGATCTTGATGATCGCATCGAGGACCATCGGGCCGCATTCGTCGAGATTGAGCTCGAAGGTATCATAGCGCGGATTTTCGCCGCTATCCGGGTCCCAGCGATAGATCTTGAAGCGCTTTACCCGGCCTGCACCCGAAGCCTTGTGCTCCTTGCCCTTGCCGGTGATCTTGCTGTTCTTCGGTAGCGTGAAAGTCGCCATAGTGCTCCGCTTTCGCTGAATCGGGTCCTATCTAGCCATTCGGGCGGCGAGGGCAAGGCGCAGTTGTTCGCGCATTGTGTACACGGCATCCAGAACCAGGGATTTGGCGTTCCCATCGCGGGCGAGCGCGCTAGTCTAAAGCAAGCAGAATGGAGAATCAGCAATGGGTTTGCGCAACTGGTATGACGAAACGATCCTGCCCAAGATCGTGGCGGCGGGGTGTGCTTCCGAGGAAGTGGAGGAGCTTCGCCGTCAGGTAGTGCCACTCGCGCGTGGCAAGGTGTTCGAAATCGGCTGTGGTGGCGGTTACAATCAGGTTTTGTACAATCAGGACGCCATCTCACATTTTGCCGGTATCGACCCGAATGCCAGCCTGTTGGATGCGGCCAGGGCAAGGGCGGAGGAAAAGGGCTGGCAGGCAGATATTCGCCAGGGGAAGGGTGAGGACATTCCATTCGAGGATGCCAGCTTCGATACGGTGGTATGCACCTACACGCTCTGTTCGGTTGACGATCAGGCACAAGTCCTTTCGGAGCTGCGGCGAATTTTGAAGCCGGGCGGGCAGCTGCTCTATCTGGAACACGGAAGAGCCCCGGACCGCGGTCCGCGCAAGTGGCAAAGGCGGATCGAGCCGGTGTGGAAGAATCTCATGGGCAATTGCCACCTGACCCGCGAGATCAGCAGTGCAATCAATGCAGCAGGTTTCGAGACCGAACAGATCGGCCAGGATTATTTCGAGAAAGCTCCCAGATGGGCTGGCTGGATGGAATGGGGGATCGCACGCAAGACTGCGGCCTAGATCGGCACGCCAGACATGAAGCGGGCCGCATCCGGTTTTCCAGATGCGGCCCGTTCTGTTTCTTGCCTGACGGTTTGGTTACTGCCCGAAAGTGCGCTGCCACCAGCCGCCGCGACGCGGTTCGCCTGACTCATCGTCAACGGGACCTTCGGCACCTGCTTCTGCAGAGGCAGCCGCCTCTTGCGGAGCGACTTCTGCAGTAGAAGGCTCGCTCTCGACAGCATCCTCGGCCTTCTTCTTGCGGGGCGCGCGCTTGCGTTTCGGCTTGGCCTCTTCAGCGGGCGCAGCTTCGGCCTCTTCGACCGCCTTTTCTTCTGTCTTTTCTTCTGGCTCTTCGACCGCTGGCTCTTCTGCCTCGACCTTCTTCTTGCGGGTCCGGCGCTTGGGCTTTTCTACTTCCTCGACAGGCTGCTCGGTCTCGGCTGCGCCGTCCGCTTCACCTTCGTTGGAAACAGGGCTTTCCTCAGCGCTGGCTTCCGCTTCCTCGGCAGGAGATTCGTCGCGCTTCCTGTTGCGGCCGCGCCCGCCGCGTCGACGGCGCTTGCGGGGCCTATCTTCCTGGCCTCCGTCGGTTTCGTCGGTATCGGCAGGTGTCTCGGCGTTTTCGGGTTCCTTCGACGACTCCTCGCTATCGTCCGCACCTTCGTCCCTGTCGCGACTGCGGCTCCGCCCGCGACCACCGCGACGGCGGCGGCGCCGCTTCTTCTGGTCGTCACTATCATCGTCTTCTTCCTCGTCGACTTCCTCGTCGACGATATCATCGTCTTCATCGACAACGATCGGCTCGAATTTCGGTGCCTCGCTCGGGCGCGGTCCGGCCGAGGTCACGCGCATTTTCGCGCCTTCGTCCTCGCCTTCTGGAACGACCTGCACGGTCACGCCATAACGGCTTTCGATCTCGGCCAGATCGGAGCGTTTGGCGTTGAGCAGATAGATTGTCGCTTCGGTGGAGGCATAGAGTGTAATGACCGTGCCCTTGCCCTTTGCCGCCTCGTCCTCGATCAGGCGCAGGGCGGAAAGGCCGGCAGAAGACGCCGTGCGGACAAGGCCCGTGCCATCGCAATGCGGGCAGGAGCGGGTGGTGGCTTCCAGCACGCCGGTGCGCAGGCGCTGGCGGCTCATTTCCATCAGGCCGAAGCCGGAAATACGACCTACCTGAATGCGCGCGCGATCGTTCTTGAGGGCATCCTTCATCGCCCGCTCGACTTTGCGGATGTTGGAGTTGTGCTCCATGTCGATGAAGTCGATCACCACAAGGCCCGCCATATCGCGCAGGCGCAATTGGCGGGCGATTTCGCGCGCAGCCTCGAGATTGGTGGCAACGGCGGTTTGCTCGATGCCATGCTCCTTTGTGGAGCGGCCCGAGTTGATGTCGATGGAGACCAGCGCTTCGGTGGGGTTGATCACCAGGTAGCCGCCCGATTTGAGCTGAACCATCGGGTCGTACATGGCTGAAAGCTGGTCTTCCGCACCGTAACGCTGGAACAGCGGAACGGGATCGGAATAGGCTTTCACCCGCCGTGCATGGCTGGGCATCAGCAGCTTCATGAAGTCCTTGGCGGACCTGTAGCCTTCCTCGCCCTCGACCACGACTTCCTCGATCTCGCGATTGTAGATGTCGCGAATGGCGCGCTTGATCAGGTCGGAATCCGAATGGATCACGGCCGGGGCGCTGCTCTTCAGCGTGTTTTCGCGGATCTCGTCCCACAGGCGGGCGAGGTAGTCGAAATCGCGCTTGATTTCGGTCTTGGTGCGCTGGAGGCCGGCGGTCCGCACGATCAGGCCCATGCTCCTGGGCAGGGTGAGGTCGGACACGATCTGCTTCAACCGCTTGCGGTCGGACCCGCTGGATATCTTGCGTGAAATCCCCCCGCCATGGCTGGAATTGGGCATGAGCACGCAATAGCGCCCGGCAAGGCTGAGATAGGTGGTCAGCGCGGCACCCTTGTTGCCGCGTTCTTCCTTCACGACCTGGACAAGCAGGACCTGGCGACGCTGGATTACATCCTGGATCTTGTAACGGCGGCGAAGCGCCTGGCGCTTGGCGCGAAGGTCGTCGATTTCCTTCGCGCGACTTCCGCTGCGTCGACCCTGGCGCCGTCCACGGCCCCTGCGCCCCTGGCGCGGTCTTGCCTCGTCTTCATCAGCTTCATCCGATTCTTCGGAGTCAGAAGATTCGTCGCCTTCAGATTCATCGTCCGAGTTCTCGGCATCTTCGGCAGAATAGTCGTCTTCGCCGTTCTCGACGTGACCGTCTTCGATGGTGGCGACGTCATCCTTTTCGGACGTGTCGATTTCTTCCACGCCTGTATCGTTATCGTCTTCGCCGTTCTCGGCATCGACTTCTTCGTCGTCTTCTTCGGCGCGCAGGGCAGCTTCTTCCTCAGCCGCTGCCTGTTCTTCAGCGAGCAGGGCTTCGCGGTCCTGCGCCGGAATCTGGTAATAGTCGGGATGAATTTCGCTGAAGGCCAGGAAACCATGACGATTGCCGCCGAAATCGACGAAAGCGGCCTGCAGCGATGGTTCTACACGTGTAACCTTGGCCAGGTAGATATTGCCCTTGATCTGCTTGTGTTCAGCAGATTCGAAATCGAACTCCTCAATCCGGTTTCCCTTGAGTACCGCCACCCGCGTTTCTTCCGGGTGGCGCGCATCGATAAGCATGCGCGTTGCCATTTGTAATTCTCCGGGCATGTGATCCTCGGCGCAGAATGTCTTGCGCCAGAGCATGCCGATATGTGTGATTTCCCCTTGGAACCGGACCTTGGCCGGGCGCTTCGGGGAAGGGATAATGCGCGCGACCGACCGACAGGCGGCGGGTAGCGCAACGAATTGTGTCTGCTGCAAGGGGAAGGCGCAGGGTTTCTGTCTGCGCGAGAGCACCGGTCGCCATCACGCAGTCTTTCGACTGCTGGCATACCTGTTGGCTCTTGCTTCTCATTACGGCATCAACCTGTAAAAATATCCGGAACCGCTTGAATGCGAGGCCGGAATGGCACGGGACTGAATATTGCCCGTTGCAGCCGGCTGGCTAGCATTTGGGGAAAGCCTCGGCAACCATATTGCGCGTTAACGCAAATTAGCCTTGGTTTCCGATGGCAGATTGGATTGTCTGGCGATATTGCACGGGATGGAACCGCAAAATTGATCTTGTATCGTTTGCAGATAGCGCTGGTTTTTCTCGCGCCAATACTGGTTCTTGCCGGCTTTTACGCGCTGGACAAGGCGATTCCCATTCCGCATCTGGGCCGCGAATATGTCATCCGCATAGGCTTGCCCGAACCAGGCCAGGCCCTGGACCTTCCTGTGATAGACGGTCCTGACGATCCAGGCCGCCCCCTGGTTGTCATCGATGCAGGACACGGCGGGCATGATCCGGGTGCGACAGGCGGCTCCTATCAGGAAAAGTCACTCGTTCTCGGGCTCGCCCGCAATCTGCGCGACGAACTTCTGGCGGGCGGCGGCATACGCGTTGCCATGACGCGAGACGACGACCGGTTTCTGACTTTGGGTGAGCGTGTGGCGATAACCAGGGCTCTGGGTGCCGACCTGTTTGTATCGATCCACGCCGATTCTGCCGGGGAACGCGACGAGGTGAGCGGAGCGAGTGTATATACGTTGTCCAACCAGGCATCTTCCGAAGCGGCGGCACGATTTGCCGAAAGGGAAAACCGCGCCGATATCGTCAACGGCATTCTCCTCACGGACCAGAGCGAGAACGTGAACGCCATTCTGGTGGAGCTTTCCCAGCGCCGGACTTCGGATATATCTTCCGAATTTAGCGACCTCATCCTGCGCGAAGGCGATGGGCAATATGCCTTTCACGCGCAGCCCAAACGCGCCGCGGCGTTGGCCGTGTTGAGGGCGCCCGATGTGCCTTCCATCCTGTTCGAGGCCGGCTTTGTCACCAATGACCGCGATGCAAGCAGGCTCGCTTCGGAAGAAGGACAACGGGCCTTTGCCGAAATCATGGCCCGCGCCATCCGTATTCATTTTGCCCGCGCAGCGCAGGCGAGTGATTAGCCGCGCAGTGCCATCATTCATTGTGGCGCCAGGCTCGCTCGCCATGCTAGGAAACCGAAATCATGTCCGAAACTGAAGAAACCGGCGCGCAGGCCCTGCGTTATCGTATCCGCCGCGAGGCTGATGGGATCATTGCATGGGCACGCGAAAGCTGGCGCGAAAAGCTCTGGTTCCGCCGGGCCAGCGTTGCGTTGGGTGTGCTCCTGGTAGTCTGGCTTATCGGCTGGACACTGATTGCACGTGACTTGCCGGATGCAGAGACCCTGCTCGATTACGAACCCAACCTTCCTTCCGTCGTGCGGGGCGCCGATGGCGAAATCGTCCACCGCTATGAGCGAGAGAGGCGTGTGGAGTTGCAGTTTGGTGATTTTCCAACCCAACTGGTCAATGCCTATACCAGTGCTGAGGACAAGACCTTCTGGTCGCATAATGGCATCGACGCCGGCGGCTTCGTAGGCGCTGTGATCGATTACGCCAGCAAGATCGGGTCGGGCGAACGCGCTGTCGGCGGCTCTACGATCACCCAACAGGTAGCCAAGAACATTCTGCTGGGTGACGAATATTCGATCACCCGCAAGCTGAAAGAGATGATCCTGGCGACACGTATCGAAGGCGTGTTGTCGAAAGAGGAGATCATCACCCTATACCTTAATGAAATTGCCTTGGGACGGCGCAGTTTCGGGGTGCAGGCAGCCGCGAGGGCCTATTTCGACAAGGACGTCGAAGATCTCGCACTGCATGAGATGGCCTATCTTGCCATCCTGCCCAAGGCGCCCGAAACCTACAGCCGCCAGCGCAATTTCGATGAGGCGCTGATGCGCCGGAACATCGTGCTCGACCAGATGGAGGACAATGGACACATCTCGGTTGAGGAACGCGATGCGGCAAAGGCCCTGCCGTTGGGTCTTGTCCAGGGGCAACGGGAAAGCCGGTCCGCCGATGCCGGCTATTTCCTTGAAGAAGTGCGCCGGGAACTGATCGCCCGCTTCGGAGAAGAGGCTGAGGACGGGCGTAACAGCGTTTATGCCGGCGGCCTGTGGGTCAGGACATCACTCGATACCGAATTGCAGGATGCCGCGCGCGATTCCCTGCGCGCAGCATTGATCCGCTATCATGGCAATCGCGGCTGGACCGGGCCGGTCGCCACGATCAACCCCGACAATGGTGACCTGACTGGCCAGCTGGCGAGTTCCTATATCTCGATCAATTATCGTGACTGGCGGATCGCTGTCGTCACCCAGCGCAGCGGCCCTTCGGCCACAATCGGTTTTGCCAATGGTGCGCAGGCATCGCTTTCAAGTCCGCCCGATGCCCTGAAGATTGGCGATGTGATCGCCGTCGGGCCGCAAGGGAACGGTTGGTCGGTACGCGCAGTACCGGAAGTTTCGGGCGGTTTCCTGGCAGAGGACCCCAACAACGGGCGAGTGCTGGCGATGCAGGGCGGATTTGACTTCCGGCTGGGCGATTTCAACCGTGCCACGCAGGCACGTCGCCAGCCGGGATCGACGATCAAGCCGTTCGTCTATGCGGCAGGCCTGGATAGCGGAATGACCCCGGCCACCATGATCCCGGACAGCCAGTATTGCTATTACCAGGGTGCCAACCTGGGCGAACATTGCTTCACGAACTTCGGTGGTGACACGGGCGGCGGCGAGCATCCGATGCGCTACGGACTGGAGCAATCGCGCAATCTGATGACTGTGCATATCGCAATGGATGCGGGCATGCCCGAGGTCATCGATACCTTCCGGCGCATGGATATCGAGGCAGAACGCGGCACTTACGAGCCATACCCCGCTTACGCGCTGGGGTCGGGCGACACTACGGTCCAGCGCATGGTCAATGCCTATTCGGCGCTGGTGAATCGTGGCCGCCTGCAGCAACCGAGCGTCATCGACTACGTGCAGGATCGTCGCGGCAAAGTTATCTGGCGCTCTGACGAGCGGGAATGCCAAGGTTGCAACATGGAAGAGTGGGACGGTTCGCCAATGCCGCGCCTGCGGCCGCTGGGGCGGCAGGTGATCGATCCGCGCACTGCCTTTCAGGTTGTCCATATGCTGACAGGCACCGTGCAACGCGGAACGGCCACGAGGTTGCGCGATCTGAACTTCCCGCTTTTCGGAAAGACCGGCACCACCAATGGCCCGACCAATGCATGGTTCGTCGGCGGTTCGCCCGACATCGTTGCCGGGACCTATATCGGCTATGATCAGCCCCGCAACCTCGGTGGCTGGATTCAGGGCGGCAATACGGCGGTGCCGATCTTCAAGCAATTTGTGCAGGAAACACGCGACCATTGGAGCGGTCGGCCCTTCCTTGCGCCGTCCGGCATACGCATGGTCCGTATCGACAGGAGAAGCGGAAACAGGGTCTTCGATGGCTGGCCGACCGATGATCCTATGGCCGGTGTGATCTGGGAGGCCTTCCGGCCCGACACCGAGCCGCGCCGCAGCCAGCGCCAGGACGACATCGACCAGATGCGCGAACTCATTCTCGCCCAGCTGCGCCGCCGGCAAGAGGGGACAAACGGCGTTCCTGCCAATACCAACAGTCCCGAAAACTTTGTCGAGGAGCAGGGCGGGCTCTACTGAGCCTGCGCCTTCTGCCAAGTGTTCACGCGGACAGCCTGTGCAATTCGCTTTCGCTCCGCAGCCTGCTGCGCTAGGCGGCGCGGCGGAATTTGATGGAGATATCTTATGCGTGCCGAAGGGCAGGCTCAAATTGACAGGATTGAAGCCGCGCTCGCCTTGGTGCGCAAGGCGCTCGATTGGGAGCGGGCCTTGCGACGACTGGAAGAGCTCGACGCGCGCGTGCAGGATCCTTCGCTGTGGGATGACCCCAAGCGGGCGCAGGCCATAACGCGCGAGCAGAAGCAGATCGAGAGCGCCATCGGCACGGTGAATGAAATATCTTCGGAGATGGCCGACGCGGTGGAATTCATTGAGCTTGGCGAGATTGAAGGCGACGATGCTGTTGTCGCCGAGGGCATGGCTTCATTGGAAAAACTCGCCAAACGCGCCGATGCGGACAAGGTGCAGGCGCTGCTTTCGGGCGAAGCGGATAGCAATGACACCTATCTGGAAATTCACGCCGGTGCTGGCGGCACGGAAAGCCAGGACTGGGCGGAGATGCTGCTGCGCATGTATGCCCGCTGGGCCGAACGACGCGGTTTCAAGGTCGAGACGGTCGAATACCAGGCGGGCGAACAGGCTGGCATCAAGTCGGCCACGCTGCTGATCAAGGGTGAGAACGCCTATGGTTATGCCAAGACCGAGAGCGGCGTGCACCGGCTGGTGCGCATCAGCCCCTACGACAGTTCGGCAAGGCGCCACACCTCCTTCAGTTCGGTCTGGGTCTATCCGGTAATCGACGACAATATCGATATTGAGGTGAATGAAGGTGATTTGCGGATCGACACCTATCGTGCCTCTGGCGCAGGCGGCCAGCACGTCAACACCACCGATTCCGCCGTGCGCATCACCCATATCCCTACCGGGATCGTGGTGGCGAGCCAGAATGACCGATCGCAGCACAAGAACCGTGCCACCGCGATGAACATGCTGAAAGCACGCCTGTTCGAACGCGAGATGGCAGAGCGAGAGGCGGCAGCGGCTGGCGAGTATCAGGAAAAGACCGATATTGGCTGGGGACACCAGATTCGTTCTTACGTGTTGCAGCCATACCAGATGGTCAAGGACTTGCGCACGGGCGTGACCTCAAGCGCGCCCGATGACGTGCTCGATGGCAAGATCGATGACTATATCGCCGCCGCGCTGGCCCAGCGTGTGACTGGCGAGACGGTGGATGTCGAGGACGTTGAATAGGGAAAGGGCATTAGGGGTTGTACCAATGGTCGGAACGCCAAATTCAATCGCAAGGTCTTTTCGGCAGGAGGCTTAACGCCTAATCTGGCATGGACAAATGAAACACCCTTACGCCTTTCTGCTGTGCGCTGCGGTGGCCAGCCTTGCCGGATGCGAACCGGCAGATGTCGACCGTCCGGTCAGTTCGCTTGATTTTCCGCGCGCCTATCGGCCGGTCTCGGAAATGGGTAGCAATGCCTTTTCGACCGAGCAGATCCGCGATGACAGGCGCGAAGCCGTTACTGTGATGGACAAGGCCAACATTACGCGCGGAATGACCGTTGCTGATATCGGCGCGGGCGAAGGCTATTATACCGTGCGACTGGCAGCTCGTGTCGGTGATAGCGGCCGTGTTCTGGCGCAGGATATCGACGAAGGCGCCCTTCGCCGCCTTGGCGACCGTGTGGAGCGCGAGCGGCTGGACAATGTTTCCATCAAGCTTGGGGCCGAAGATGATCCTGGCCTGCCGGCGAACAGTTTCGACCGCATATTCATGGTCCATATGTACCATGAAGTTTCCGAACCCTATGCCTTCATCTGGCGCATGCGACCGGCCTTGAGGCAGGGTGGCCAGGTGGTGGTCGTGGACGTTGACAAACCCACGTCACAGCATGGCATTGACCCACAGCTGCTCTTCTGCGAATTCGAGCGCGTGGGGTTTCGACTGGTCGATTTCGACCTGAAACCGGAGATTGCCGGATATTACGCGCAATTCGAGGCTGTGGGCGAACGCCCGGAGCCCCATGAGATTGAGCCGTGCATGCAGCCCGGCAAAGACGGGACGGACCTGGTGCCATAGGGCAACAGGCCAAAAGGGAATGTATGGGATTCAAGGGACTTAAACCGATCAGCTATGGAGGCCGCGAAGTCTGGCCCCTGATCGAAGGCGGCAAGGGCGTTTCGGCGACCAACCACATGAGCTCCGGCGCCTGGGCGGCTGCCGGCGGTATCGGCACGGTCAGCGCCGTAAATGCCGACAGCTATGATTCGGACGGGAACGTGATTCCCCAGATCTATCGCGCTGCCACCCGCAAGGACCGGCATCAGGAATTGATCGATTATGCGATTGCCGGTGCAGTGGAACAGGTCCGCCGCGCCTATGACATCGCCAATGGCCCAAATGGAATGAGGGGCGCGATCAACATCAACGTGTTGTGGGAAATGGGCGGTGCACAGCAAGTGCTGGAAGGTGTGCTGGAGAAGACTAAAGGGCTCGTCACAGGCGTCACCTGCGGTGCGGGCATGCCGTACAAGCTGGCCGAGATCGCGGCCCGCTTCAATGTAAACTATCTGCCCATCATCAGCTCTGGCCGTGCATTCCGCGCGCTGTGGAAGCGCAGCTATCACAAGGTTGCCGACCTGATGGCGGCGGTCGTCTATGAAGACCCGTGGTTGGCAGGCGGTCACAACGGCCTGTCCAATGCCGAAGATCCGGCCAGGCCTGAAGATCCCTATCCGCGGGTCAAGGCCGTGCGCGATGTCATGCGCGCTGAAGGTATTTCCGACGATGTACCGATCATCATGGCGGGCGGAGTATGGTTCCTGCGCGAGTGGAACGACTGGATCGACAATCCCGAGCTTGGCCAGATTGCCTTCCAGTTCGGCACGCGCCCTTTGATCACCAGGGAAAGCCCTATCCCCGATCAGTGGAAGACCAAGCTGCGCGAGCTGGAGCCGGGTGATATTCTGCTCCACCGTTTCAGCCCCACCGGCTTTTATTCCTCAGCCATCCGCACCCCGTTCCTGCGCAACCTTGAGGCGCGCAGCGAGCGGCAGATACCTTATTCGCGCGTCGAGGCCGGCGAACACACTGTGCAGCTGGATGTCGGCGTGAAAGGCAAGAATTTCTGGGTGGCACCCAAGGATCTGGACCGTGCCCGCGCGTGGAACGGGCAGGGCTTCACCGAAGCCCTTAAGACGCCGGATGATACGGTCGTCTTCGTGACTCCGGATGAGCGCGCGGTCATCCGCAAGGACCAGACCGATTGCATGGGTTGCCTGTCGCATTGCGGGTTCTCCTCATGGAAAGACCATGACGATTACACCACCGGTCGCCTTGCCGATCCGCGCAGCTTCTGCATCCAGAAAACCCTGCAGGACATCGCCCACGGCGGCCCGGTAGACGAAAACCTCGCCTTCGCAGGGCACGCTGCCTACCGCTTCAAGCAGGACCCGTTCTATTCGAACAATTACACCCCCACGGTGAAGGAACTGGTCGATCGCATCCTTACAGGGGATTGAGGCAGGGAGCGCTCTCGGCGCCTGCAAATCTGGATTCAATCCAACCAGAGCAAATCGCCGATAGTCGGGAGCGGTCGCGACCGCTCCCGTTTTGCCATCAGGAATCGAGATCCCAGCCGCGTTCGCCGTGGCTGGAAATATCGAGGCCCTGGACCTCATCATCCTCCGTCACACGCATTGGCACAACGAAACTGACCGCCTTGGCGATAATCGCCGTTGCGACGACCGAGAAGAGCGCGACGACCACAACGGCTATAACCTGTCCGCTCACCATGGAGCCCATGGTCATGCCTTCGGCATAGCCGCTTCCGCCGAGGTTCTCTGCCATGAACACGCCAAGCAGGATCGATCCGAGCATGCCGCCCACGCCGTGGACGGCAAAGACGTCCAGCGAATCGTCGACATGCAGCTTCATCTTTACCAGCTGGATGGCGTAATAGCAGACGCCTGCCGCGAGGATGCCGATCAGGATTGCTGCCCCGGGCGAGACAAAGCCTGCCGCAGGAGTAATCGTGGCAAGACCTGCGATCGCGCCGGTGGCGAAACCGATGGTGGTCGGCTTGCCGAAAGACACGCGTTCGATCAGGATCCAGACGAGGGCCGCCACCGATGCCGCCACATGGGTGTTGAGGATGGCGTTGGAAGCACCCGCCGATGAACCGAGGGCGGAGCCGCCGTTGAAGCCGAACCAGCCCACCCACAGCAGCACCGATCCGAGCATGGTCAGGCCCGGAGCATGCGGTAGCAGCGCGCTGGTGGGGAATCCCTGGCGTTTGCCCAGCATCAAGGCGATGACGAGGGCGGAGGCACCTGCAGTGGTGTGAACCACGAGGCCACCAGCAAAATCGAGCACGCCGCGATCGGCCAGCCAGCCGGTGCCCCAAATCCAGTGCGCAACAGGCGCATAGACGACCAGCCCCCATATCGCGCAAAAGAGTACGACCCAACTGAAGCGCGCGCGATCCACCCAGGCGCCGACCATAAGGGCGGGGGTGATTGCGGCGAAAGTCATCTGGAATAGTGCGAATGTGCTCTCGGGGATGGCCAGCCCGTCATAGACATCGGCCATATTTGCAAGCATCGCATGTTGGCCGCCGCCGAAATACCCGTGCGACACATCGCCAAAGGCCAGCGTGTAGCCGATGGCGATCCAGAGCACCGAAGCGACTGCGGCGATCGCGCCGACCTGCAGGAAAACCGACAGGAAATTCTTGGCGCGAACGAGGCCGCCATAGAACAGGCCAAGCCCCGGCAAGGTCATCAACAGGACGAGGGCGGCGGAAACCAGGATCCATGCTGTATCGCCCGAATCCGGCATTACCTCTGCGGCGTCCTGGGCATGGGCAACGGCAGGTACTGCGGACAGCGCAGCGGCAGCGGCGAGTTTGCGAAACATTCTTCCCCCTTCATCCCCGTCCTGCTGGCGGGATTGCGTAACGGGGTGCTTGTTAGGACATGATTGTGCATAGGAGCAAGCCTGCTCGGTTCAAAGCTTGATGCGAATCCACATGCGGGTTTAGGGCATGCCCAATGCGCCGCATCGCACTATCCATCAGTCTGGCAATCTGGGCAGTCAGCTGCCTTTCCGGCCACGCTGTCGCACAGAATCGTGAGGTGCCATACTGGGCGAGTCTGGCCTCGGACGAGGTCTATCTTCGTGTCGGGCCCAGTGAACGCTACCGGATCGACTGGGTCTATCGACGCGAAGGCCTGCCGGTAAAGGTGGTCCGCCTGCAACAGGGCTGGCGCCTGATTGAGGAGGTGGATGGCACGCGGGGCTGGGTCTTCAACCAGCTCCTGTCGCTGGAACGCCATGGCATCGTGACCGGGGACGGTCTGGCAGAGCTCCGGTCATTGCCGGGCGGTGCCGGGGAATTGTTCTGGAATGTCGAACCGGGCGTCATCGGTACGCTGGGTTCGTGCGAACAGAATTGGTGCGAATTCGACAGTGACGGTCGCGCCGGCTGGATCCGCCAGGATCGTCTCTGGGGTGCCGGGGAGCCATGAGCGAGAAGGGCGGCCTTCAGGACCGCCCTTCCAATCATCCGCCATCACGGGAAATACTATTCCGCCAGCCGTGGAACGGTCATTTCGTTGCCATCGGCGTCGGACATCACCAATGAGCCGTCTTCATTCACATTGACGAGGGTCAGGCAGGTCTGTTCGGAAACAGTGCCTTCTTCAGCGTCGGGGTTGAAGCACAGCTGGTCTCCTTCATGAGTCCATTGTCCGGTCTCGGACACTTCGCCTCCGACAACGTCCTGGTAGGTGCCGTCGGCATTGAGCGAGGACACCCAGGCTTCGCCACCCTCGCCTTCACCACCATAGGAACCGACCAGCGGACTGGCGGCTCCCGCTTCTTCGACCGCTTCTGCAGCCTCACCCGATGCGATTTCTGTTTCGGCCACTTCGGCATCATTGCCGCCACAGGCTGCGAGTGTGAATACGCCCGCCAAAACTACTAACTTCTTCATACTGCGTTCCCCAGCTGGTTATCCAGGACAGAACCGGACGCTCTGCGAGAATGGTAAGTTTTTCGGTAATCCGGATGCTTAATGCAACTCCGGGGCGCAAAAAGAAAGGGCGACCCGAGGGTCGCCCGTTCGTGAAAAGCGCCGTAGCAATCTATTGGCGATCATTCTGCAACGCGAACGATCGATGTGGCGGATGGGTTGCCGTCAGCATCCACCGAGCTCCAGACACCGTCTTCCGAAATCATCTCGGTGTGGCAAACCGGTGCTTCGGTTCCTGCCGCCTGGTCACACCACTGGTCCGGCATGATGATGGACCATGTGCCGGTTTCGACTGTATCGCCCGCCGTCCACGTATATGTGCCGTCTTCAGCGGCCACGTATGTACCTTCGGTTCCGTCGACCATGACCACCTGGTAGGTTCCGGCCCCGGGCTGTCCGTCAACAGCCAGTGCCGCCTCCTCAACGGGAGCCTCCGTCTCTTCAGCCACAGGTTTCTCGGCGGGTTCGGACTGGCAAGCGCCGAGTGCAAACACCCCGGCAAGCAGAACAAGCTTCTTCATACCCATTCCCCCATTTCATTGGTCGCGAAGTTGCGACCCGCCTGTTTATCACAGGCCAGGCGGATGCCCGAATCCATTAGCGGGGTCAGGAGTGGCTCAGACCAGTTCCACCGCCACAGCAGTGCCTTCGCCGCCGCCGATGCAGAGCGAGGCCACGCCGCGCTTGAGGCCGCGGGCCTTCAAAGCCGCAATCAGCGTGACGATGATGCGCGTGCCGCTGGCGCCGATGGGATGGCCCAGAGCGGTGCCGCCGCCATTCACGTTGATCTTCTCATGCGCGATGCCGATGTCCCTCATGGCGAACATGGTGACGCAGGCGAAAGCTTCGTTGACTTCCCACAGGTCGACATCGTCGACGCTCCAGCCGGTCTTTGCGAGCAGCTTCTGGATCGCGCCGACAGGGGCGGTGGTGAAGGCTGCGGGGTCCTGCGCATGGGCAGCCATGCCGACGAGCCTGGCGACTGGCGAAAGGCCCTTGGCAGTTGCCGTGCTTTCGCGAGCCAGCACCACGGCGGCCGCGCCATCGGAGATTGAAGAGGAGGTCGCAGCCGTAATCGTGCCGTCCTTGGCGAAAGCCGGACGCAGTTCGGGGATCTTGTCCGGGCGGCCCTTGGAAGGGGATTCGTCGGTGTCGACAACCACATCGCCCTTGCGCGTAGAAATGGTGACGGGAATGATCTCGTCAGCAAAGGCGCCGCTGTTCACCGCCTCATTGGCGCGGGCCAGGGAGACGATCGAATACTCGTCCATCTCCGCACGGGTGAGCTGGTACTGGTCTGCCATTTCCTGGGCATAGGCGCCCATGGCGGTGCCGGGCTTGTAGGCATCTTCCAGCCCATCGAGGAACATGTGGTCGTAAGCCGTATCATGTCCCAGACGAGCGCCGGCGCGGTGCTTCTTGAGCAGGTAGGGCGCGTTGGTCATGCTTTCCATGCCGCCCGCGACAACGATATCGGCGCCGCCAGAGGCGAGGGCTTCTGCGCCCATGATCACCGTTTGCATGCCGCTGCCGCAGACCTTGTTTACGGTCGTGGCTTCGGCGCTCTTGGGCAGCCCGGCCTTCAGCGCCGCCTGGCGGGCAGGGGCCTGGCCCAGGCCGCCGGGAAGCACGCAGCCCATATAGACACGGTCGATATCTTCGCCAGCAGTACCAGCACGCTCCACCGCAGCCTTCACGGCAGTAGCGCCCAGATCGGTAGCTGCGGCGTCGGACAGGGAGCCCATCATCGCGCCCATCGGGGTGCGTGCATAGGACAGGATGACGATCGGGTCGTTAGCGTTGAAAATGGCCATTGGAGAATTGCCTCAAGGGAAATTGCAGGGATGGGAGTGTTCCCGAGCTCTCTAATAAGAGATTGTGGTCTGCGCAAGATTGTGCAGTGCAACATGGATATATCAGGTCGCTCAATTCCGCTTCCATGATACCGGATGCTGGAAAGCTCCAACTTTCCGGTCCCATTGGCCTTGCAGGATGGTCTACCATTCCTTAGAGGCCGCACCGCAAACACTCATGCAAACGAGTCTGCCTTGATCGATCTGACACAATATCTGCCGATCCTGCTTTTCCTCGGAATCGCATTGGGTCTGTCCGCGCTGTTCGTCTTCCTGCCGATGGGGGTTTCCCGCCTGACGGGAACGCATAATCCCGACGCGGAAAAGATGAGCGAATATGAATGCGGCTTTCCCGCTTTCGAGGAACCGCGCGATCGCTTCGATGTGCGCTTCTACCTGATCGCAATCCTGTTCATCATCTTCGATCTTGAAGCAGCCTTCCTGTTCCCCTGGGCTGTAAGCCTGGACCTGACCGGCTGGCCGGGCTGGATCACCATGATGGTGTTCCTGGGCGAACTGATCGTCGGCCTCGTATATGCATGGAAAAAGGGAGCTCTGGATTGGGAATGAGCACTGTGAGCCCCATACTTGCACCTGCCGCACAGGGTGGCGATATCCGCCAGCCCGATGCCGATTTCTTCAGCGCCCTCCAGGGTGAGGTGAACGACAAGGGCTTTCTTGTCACCTCGACCGAAGAGCTGTTCCAGTGGGCCCGCACGGGATCGCTGTGGTGGATGACCTTCGGCCTCGCATGCTGCGCGGTGGAAATGATCCATGTGAACATGCCGCGCTATGACATGGAGCGTTTCGGCGTTGCCCCGCGCGCATCCCCGCGTCAGTCGGACGTGATGATCGTCGCCGGCACGCTGTGCAACAAGATGGCTCCGGCGCTGCGCAAGGTCTATGACCAGATGTCCGATCCCAAATATGTGATCAGCATGGGCAGCTGCGCCAATGGCGGCGGCTATTACCACTATTCCTATTCCGTGGTGCGCGGCTGCGACCGCATCGTCCCGGTCGACATCTACATCCCCGGCTGCCCGCCGACTGCCGAAGCGCTGCTCTATGGCGTGATGCAGCTCCAGCGGAAAATCCGTCGCGAAGGGACCATTGAACGGTGATTGGCGCGATACATCCCATTTCCGCTCACCCTGAGCTTGTCGAAGGGTGGTCCTATCTTTTTGCGTTGCGCTCGAAGGAAAAGCGATCCTTCGACAAGCTCAGGATGAGCGGGGTTGTTTTGTGACTGTACTGCACTCCGCTCCCAAACCCTCGGTGATCGAAGGGATTGGACAGGCTCTGGCTTCGGCGCTTGGCGATATGCTCATCTCCGCCAAGGAAGAGCATGGCGAAATTGTGCTGACCGTGAAGCGCGAAAGCATCGAGGATGCGTTGCGCCTTCTGCGGGACGAGCATGCATACCAGCAACTCATGGAAATGGCCGGTGTCGACTACCCGGATCGCGCCGAGCGTTTCGAAGTCGTCTACATGCTGCTCTCGTTGACGAAGAACCACCGCGTAATGGTGAAGGTTTCGACCGATGAGGCAATGCCCGTACCAACGGTCACCACTCTGTGGCCCAACGCAGGTTGGCTCGAACGCGAAGTTTTCGACATGTATGGCGTGCTGTTTGCGGGCAATACCGACCTTCGCCGCATCCTCACCGATTATGGCTTCGAAGGTCATCCGTTCCGCAAGGACTTCCCGCTGACCGGCTATCAGGAACTGCGCTATTCCGAAGAAGAAAAGCGCGTGGTCTATGAACCGGTCAAGCTGGCGCAGGATTTCCGCAGCTTCGATTTCATGAGCCCTTGGGAAGGCGCGGAATACATCCTGCCGGGTGACGAGAAGGCCGAAGGAGGCGAGAAATGAGCGGCATGCAGCTCGAGGAATCGCCCACCACCAGCGGCGAGAAGATCACCAATTACACGATCAACTTCGGCCCGCAGCATCCGGCTGCGCATGGCGTGCTACGCATGGTCATGGAGCTTGACGGCGAGATCATCGAGCGCATCGATCCGCAT
>JAHEBH010000079.1 GCA_024642335.1 Erythrobacter sp. | reverse complement strand
CCGCCCGTTTCCCTGTTGCGCGAGGCTTCGCCGCGCTTGAAGGGCTCGAGCATGGAGGCGATCTCGTCCTGCGGAATGCCGGGGCCGGTATCCTCGATGCGGATCACGGCCTGGCCCTCGTGTCGGTGGAGCGAGACCACCGGCTTCTCGCCATAGCGCAGCGCATTGCCGATGAGGTTGCGCAGGGCGCGGCGCAGCCAGGTGGCGCGCAGGGGCAGTGCCATGCGGGCGGTTTCTCCCAGCGAGACATCGTCGCCCATGTCCTCATATTCCTCGACCACGGAGGAGACTAGTGCGGAAAGCTCGGTGCGTTCCAGCGGGTCGCTGGGGTGGCCGACGCGCGCGAGCGAGAGGATATCGTCGAGTGAGCTGGCGATGTCCTCGATCGTTCGGGCCATGCGCTGGCGCTCGACATCGTCTTCGACCGATTCAATGCGCACACGCAGCGCGGCGAGCGGCGTCTTCAAATCGTGGCCGATTGCGCCCAGCATCACGTCCTTCTCGTCGATCAGGGCAGCGATGCGGGCTTCCATGGCATTGTGGGCGGCGATCAGGCGGCGCGTGTCTTCCGGACCTGTGGGTTCCATCTGGTCGTTGATTTCGCGCGTAAAGCCAAATTGCTCGACCCGCGTGGTCAGCGTCGCCAGCGGGCGGGTGATCCGCCTGAGCAGCAAGGCAAGGCCGCCGACCAGCACGATATAGAGCAGGATGGTCTGCACCAATATGCCGGTGAGCTGTAGCGGTTCAGGTCCACCGAGGGGGACGCGGGCGATCAGCCATTCGTCCTGCCCTTGCCGCTTCAGGCCGGCGACGAGCATTTCGCCGCGAGGGTCCCAGCCGTCGCGATTGTCGAAACGGGACCCTGTCTGGATCCGCCTGAGCCCGCGCATGATATAGGCGTCATTGGCGACCGGGCGCGAGAGCACCACCAGATCGTCGATCTCGATGCCCTGTTCTGCCAGCACATTTTCCAGCCGTTCGCGGCGTTCCTCATCCTCCAGTTCACCTTGCAGGATGGGGGATTCGAGCGCGCGTTCAAGCCTCAGCCGCCTGCGCTCGCGTCCCGGGCGGCGCGGATCCACTTCGCCGGTGACGTAATCGACGCGCGGATCGGCCACCAGCTGGAAGGCGAGCGTGCTGATAAGGCCAAACTCGCGGCGTTGCTCTTCGGCGCGGAAACGCAACACGCCCGACAGCGTCTGCGCGACCAGCAGGGCGAGCGCCACTGCCAGCAACATTTGCCCCAGCAGGCTCTTGGGAAGTATGCGGCGCATTACTCTGCGTCCTGCGCCATACGGCGGACATCGGCGGCAAGGCGATAGCCGCCGCCCCACACCGTCTGGATCAACTTGGGATCGCGGCTGTCGGTTTCCATCTTGCGGCGCAATCGGCTGACCTGGTTGTCGACTGCGCGATCGAACAGATGCGCCTCGCGCCCCTGCACCATGTCGAGCAGGCGATCACGGTCAAGCACCTGGCGGGGGTGTTCGAGGAAGGCGACCAGCAGGCGGAATTCGGCGGAGGAAATGGGGACGATCGTGCCTTCGGGATCGGTCAGGCGGCGCTTCAATGGATCGAGCGACCAGCCTTCGAAATCGTAATGCGCATCGACTTCCGGCTCGGGTGCGCTGCGTGTGGCGCGGCGCAGGACCGAACGGATGCGTGCCACCAGTTCGCGAGGCTCGAAGGGTTTGACGACGTAATCGTCGGCGCCGATTTCCAGCCCGACGATGCGGTCGGTTGCTTCGCCCCTGGCAGTGAGGAAGATGACGGGAAGCTTCTTCGCCTCGATCAGGTGCCGGCAGAGGGAAAGCCCGTCCTCCCCCGGCATCATGATGTCGAGCAGCACGAGATCCGGCTGTTCATCGAGCAGGATCGAGCGCGCCTTGGCGGCGTCCGCTGCCTGCTTCACGCTGAACCCCTGGCGGGACAGATAGTCCGCCAGGGGTTCGCGCAGGCTGGCCTCGTCATCGACGAGCAGCAGCTTGATATCCGGCTGATCGCTCATTGGCGCATCTATGTCCCCTGTTCCCCCCAAGGTGTTAGCCTACCGAGCGCCGATGCACACGTCTACCCTGAGGCTGCGCCTCGCGGCGTTCCTCGCGCGTGACGGTGCCATCGCCATCCTTGTCAGCGGCATCGAAGCGGGCGAGCGCGGCGGCACTGAATTCTGCCTGCGAAATCGCGCCGTCATTGTCGCTGTCGGCCTGGCCCGGCATGGCCATACCGCGGCCCATTCCGCCGCGTGGGCCCATCATGCCAGGGCCGCGCATGGCCATGCGCTTCCCGGCTTCGGGAGCGCCCTCAGGACCCGCCGCACGCCGTTCTGCGCGACGATCCTGGCGGGATTCGCGAATGGCGGCGAATTCCTCGCGGCTGATGGCGCCATCGCCATTGGTATCGACGGCATCGAAATGTGCATCGGCGCGGGCTTCACGATCACCCGAATCGAGCTTGCCGTCGGAATTCACATCCATTCGGGCAAAGGCTTGGGCGGCGCGCTGTTCGACACTTTCGCGCGTCATTTCCGCGCCGCGCATCGCGCCGCGTTCGGGTGCCTGGGCGAGGGCGGCTCCGCCCGTCAACAGGGCGGCAGAGGTGAGGCAAATCACCAGGGTTTTTCGCATGGGGGCTCTCCTAGATATGTATTCCAGAGCAGCGAAGTGCCGGTTTGAAGGGGGAAAGGGAGGGGCCGGCACGCCGCTGCTCATGGTGCCGTTCTAGGGCGTCATTGTCGCAGCATTATGCCGGGTGAAGGCTTTTGTGTCGCAATTTGTCACGCGCCGCGATGGCGGTTCATCGCGCGGAAATCTGCGGTTTATCGGGGGTTCAGATTGGCTGGCACGCCTCTTCCAACCATGCAAGGGGATCACCGGACAATTGCGGTGCGATCGCCTCCTGCGCGCGGGCGTGGTAAGCGTTCCACCAGTCCACTTCTGTGCGGGTCAGCAGCGCCTGGTCGACCAGCGCCTTGTCGATGGGGGCCAGGGTAAGCGTTTCAAAGCCCATCCATTCGCCTTCCATGCCTTCGATCATGCGCTCTTCCACCAGCACGAGGTTCTCGATCCGAATGCCGTAGGCGCCGGTCTTGTAATAGCCGGGCTCGTTGGAAAGGATCATGCCGGGCAGCAATACCTGTTCCGAACTCCCGCCCGCATGGCGCGGCTTGGCAATGCGCTGCGGCCCTTCGTGAACGGCAAGGAAGCTGCCCACGCCGTGGCCTGTGCCATGGGCATAGTCGATACCCGCCGCCCACAAATGCTGGCGCGCCAGCGTATCGAGCTGCGATCCCATCGTGCCCTTGGGGAAGCACTGCGTTGCCAGCGCGATATGGCCCTTGAGCACGCGGGTATAGCGGTCCTTGACCTCGGCAGGCGGCGCGCCGGGGCCGATCCACACGGTGCGGGTGATATCGGTGGTGCCATCGGGATATTGCCCGCCGCTATCGACCAGATAGACGCTGTTCGGCTCGAGCTTGCGATTGGTCTCCTCGCTCACGCGATAGTGAACGATCGCACCATTGGGGCCGGAGCCGCTGATCGTATCGAAGGAGAGGTCGCGCAGGTCTCCGCAGGCTTCGCGATAGCTTTGCAGTTGCGCGGCGGCAGAGAGTTCGTCCACCTTGCCGGTCGGTCCCTCGACGCTTAGCCAATGGAGGAAGTTCGACACCGCCGCCCCGTCGCGGCGCTGTGCGGCGCGGTGGCCCTGCTGCTCGGCCGTCGTCTTGATTGCCTTGGGCAGGACGGCGGGATCGTCATGCGGGACTACCGTCGCGCCGCCCGCCTCCAGCGCCTCGAAGATGGCGACCACCGAGCGTGCCGGATCGGTGGAAACGCTTTTGCCCGCGAACTCTGCCAGCGAGGCTTCGAATTTCGCGCGGGGACGAATGCGCACGGCATTGCCCAGCGCGGAGGCGACGTCAGCAGGCACCTTTTCCGGCGCAATGAACCAGACCGCCGTGCCATCGGCATGGACGGTGAGATAGGACAGGGCGACAGGCGTGCGATCGACATCGGAGCCGCGGATATTGAGCGTCCAGGCCACCGAATCGAGCGCGGAGATCACGACCGCATCAAGCCCTTCTTCCTTCAGCCATTCGGCCATGACGCCGCGCTTGTCCGCGCTTGAGCGCCCCGCGAAAGCTTCATCCTGCAGGAATGCGGGCGCGGCGGATGGTTTGGGCCGGTCTTCCCACACGGCATCAATTGGATTGCTCTCGACCGGGACAAGTAATCGGCCCGCCTTCTCCAACCGCTTGCGCGCCTGATCCACCCAGCCCTTTGTATGCAGCCAGGGATCGAAGCCGATTGTTGCCCCTTCGGGTGCCTTTTCGGCCAGCCAGTCGGCCATCGAATCCTCTGGCACCGATTTGTAATCGTAGAATTTCCCGTCCACCTGGTCGCGCACCTGCAGCGTGTAGCGCCCGTCGACGAAGATTGCCGCCGTGTCCTTCAGCACCGCCACGCTGCCCGCTGATCCGCCGAAACCGGTCAGCCAGGCGAGCCTTTGGGCATAGGCACCGACATATTCGGACAGATGTTCGTCGCTCAAGGGAACTACAAAGCCGTCCAGCCCGCGGCGCGCGAGCTCCTTCCGCAAGTCGACAAGACGGGCTTCGTGGGTTTGCATCAGCATGTGATTTGATTCCGGTAATATCTGCAACTAAGTGCTCTATCATAATGTGCCGGGCAAGATAGACCCGCCTGCGCGGGCTTTCCAGCAGTGCATTGCCCTGTCATGGGGTGCCTTCAATGAGGATCAGGGCCCACAGGGCCAATGCAGAATGTGAGCGAGTTTTCCGAACGTGAGTAAAAAGACCCCCAGCGCGCCGCCGCGCGCCGACAAACGCCAATATTCCTACAGCCATCACGGCGTGACCATCGCCGACCCCTGGCACTGGCTGCGCGATCCCTCCTATCCCGAGGTGAACGATCCCGATGTGTTGGCTCACCTCAAGGCCGAGAACGCGTGGTTCGAAGCGCAGATGGAGCCGCACAAGCCGCTGGTGGATACGCTGTTCAAGGAGATGCGCGGGCGGATCAAGGAAGCCGATTCCACCGTTCCGCAGAAAGATGGCGACTGGCTTTACTGGTCGGAATTCGAGGAAGGCGCGGAATACCGCAAATATTACCGCCGCCCCGTCGCCGGCGGGGATGCGCAGCTGTTCCTCGATGCCGTAGAACTGGCCAAGGGGCACGAATATCTCAGCATCAACGATATCTCGATCAGCAAGAGCGGGCGCTATGTCGCCTATTCGATCGATACCAGCGGGGCGGAACGCTACACAGTCCATGTAAAGGACCTCGAGACGGGCGAAATGCTGCCCGACGTGATCGAGGAGACCAATACCGCGCTGGTGTGGGCGGCGGACGATTCCGTGCTGATCTATGGCCGCGCGAACGCAAACTGGCGCGTCGACAATGTCCGCATGCACCGCATGGGAACCGATGCCGGCGAGGATGTGGAGATCTACCACGAGGACCAGCTCGGTTTCACCGTGCATGCCGGTCTGTCCGCGCAGGAGGATTACTTGCTGCTCGCCGCAGGCGACAACGAAACCTCCGAAGTGTGGATCCTGCCCGCAGCCGATCCGCTGGCAGAGCCGCAACTGGTCCGCGCGCGGCACAAGGGCGTGGAATATGACGCCGATATTCGCTGCGGCACGCTCTATATCTTGTCCAATCGCGACCATGTGAATTTCGCGGCCTACACCGCGCCGCTCGACAATCCGGGCGAGTGGACCACACTGATTGAAGGATCGGACGAATTCTACCTGACGGGCATCAGCCTGTTTGAGGACTTCTACGTCACCGAAGGACGGTTGAACGGCCTCGACCAGGTGCAGATCCGCTATTACGGCGATCTGGCGCGGGTAGAGGAAATTGCCTTTCCCGAAGCGAGCTATTCCGCCGGTCTGTCGAGCAATCCCGAATATGCGGTCGACAAACTGCGGCTCGCCTACGAATCGCCGATCGCCCCCGCCACGATCTATGATTACCACGTCGCCAGCAAAGAGCTGGAAGTGCTCAAAGTGCAGGAAATCCCCTCGGGCTTTGATCCTTCGCTCTACCGGGTGGACCGACTGGAGATCGCTGTGCGCGACGGCACCAAAGTCCCGGTCACCGTGGTCCAGCGCAAGGACCGCGCGCCGGGCGGGCCGCTCCACCTCTATGCCTATGGCGCCTATGGCTATGCCGTGCCGCCGGGCTTTTCGACCACACGCTTTTCCTATGTCGATCGCGGCATGGCCTATGCCATCGCGCATATTCGCGGCGGGGACGATCTGGGGCGCAACTGGTACCTGCAGGGCAAGATGGAAGCGCGGACCAACACGTTCAACGATTTCGTGGATGTGGCGCGCGGGCTTATCGAACGCGGCATCACGTCAGCGAGCAAGGTGAGCGCCTCGGGCGGTTCCGCTGGCGGCAAATTGATGGGCGCGGTGATCAACCAGGCGCCGGAGATTTTTGGCGCGGTGGTGGCGCATGTGCCCTTTGTCGATGTGCTCGCCACAATGCTTGACGAGACTTTGCCGCTGACGCCCGGAGAATGGCCCGAATGGGGCAATCCCCTGGAGAGCGAGGCAGCCTTCCACCACATCCGCTCCTATTCGCCCTATGACCAGGTGGCGGCGCAGGCCTATCCACCCATGCTGGTGACGGCTGGCCTCAACGATCCGCGGGTGACCTATTGGGAGCCGGCCAAATGGGTCGCCAAGCTGCGCGAGGCGAAGACAGACGACAATGTCCTGCTCCTCAAGACCAATATGGGCGCGGGGCATGGCGGCAAGTCGGGGCGCTTCGAGGGGCTGCACGAGACGGCAGAGGAAGTCGCCTTCGTGCTGTGGCAACTGGGTGTCGCCGAATAGTGGCCAACCGCTTTTCCATGCGCTTTACCGCGAAGGCACAGCACATCGATGAGATGGGCCACGTGAACAATGCCGTGTGGGTGGGCTGGATGGAGGAAGTGGCGACAGCGCATTGGCAACGCGACGGCAGGCCGCAAGATGTCGCAGCTTTTGCCTGGGTGGTGACACGGCACGAGATCGATTATCGCGGCAATGTGTGCGACGGCGAAGAAGTGCTGGCAGAGACCGAAATCCGCGAAGGACCCTCAGGCGCGCGCTTTGACCGGCACATCACCTTCACCAATGCAGAAGGGAAGCCGATCGTGCGCGCGAAGACAAGCTGGGCGATGGTCGATCGCGCGACGGGCAGGCTGATGCGTGTGCCGCCGGAAGTGGCGGCACCATTCCTTGCCGGCGGCGAGCCGGGTTAGGCAGCTGCCGAACGCCGGGCCTTGCCGCTGCGGGCACGGAACACCTTGAGCTTTTCGCGCATCGTCCGGTTCCTTCCGGCCGCCTTCGCTTCATAAAGCAATCGGTCGGCGCGGCGATAGATCTGTTCGAAATCGGCCTTGGCCAGCGAGTCCCTCGGTGCGTTGACCAGCCCCATGCTGGCGGTCACCGGGCGGTCGATATCGGTTGCTTCGGCGACGTGGCGCACGATCGCCTGCCGGCGGTTTTCTGCCCGCTCCTCGGGCCTGGAGCCACGCAGCAGCAGGGCGAATTCCTCGCCGCCCATGCGCATGGCGATGACATCGTCATTGGGCTGCAATGCCTTGGCCGCGGCTCGCAGAACATCGTCGCCCACGCCATGACCGAAAGTGTCGTTCACTTCCTTGAACCTGTCGAGATCGAGCAGCGCGAAAGTGGTGAAACCCTGCGCGCGCAACAAACCGAAATGATCCTCGATCGCGCGGCGATTATAGAGTCCGGTCATGGGGTCGCGTTCGCTCAGTTCCGCCAGTGCCTGGGCCCGTGTCAGCGCCCGGTCCCGCTCGC
>JAHEBH010000029.1 GCA_024642335.1 Erythrobacter sp. | reverse complement strand
GCAAGGCAGGGCGCGATCTTGAGGCAGGCCATCAGCAGCGGGAAGTTCCACGGCACGATCTGCGCGCAGACGCCCACCGGTTCCTTCAGCGTATAGCCGAACATCATCCCGCCGGGCATCGAATAGGGGGCAATGGTCTCGCCGTTGATCTTGCCGGCCCAGCCCGCCATGAAACGGATATGCGCGACCGATCCGGGCACGTCGATTGCGCCGGCCATGCCCTTGGGCTTGCCCACGTCGATGGCTTCGAGTTCGGCGAACTCGTCTGCATTTTCCTCGATCAGGTCCGCCAGGCGGTGCATGATCTTCTCGCGCTGGATCGGCGGCAGGTTACGCCAGCGGCCATCGTCGAAAGCGGCGCGTGCGGCGGCAACGGCGCGGTCAACGTCCTTGTCGGTCGCCTCGCAGAAGCTGGAGACGATCTTGCCCGAGGAAGGGTCTTCGACGTCGATGGTTTCGCCGCCCGAGGAATCAACCCATTCGCCGTTGATGTAGAGCTGTGGTTTGCGCGCCAGGGCCTTTTTCACGGCCGCAGAATATTCGCGCTGTGTACGATCGATGGTGGTCACTTCATTCATGACGGGGTTCCTCTCCCAATCTCTAGCGAATCTCTTGAAGGAACGACTCTAGCGTTCTCGCCCCTTCGTTTACCAGACAAGCATATGGCTGCCTATTGCGCGGCAATCAAGATAACGATCGTTACGATAGCCGCGAAGCCTGTCAGCCGCCCTCCAGCGCCTTGTCCTCATTGGCGCGCTGGATGATATAATGGCGGATATTCTCGACATCCTCCTCATTAAGGGCGGCGGCGAAGGAGACCATGCCATTGTGCGCAAAGGCCCCGTCGATCACGATGGCCTTCATCGAAGCCGGCTGGTTGATCGCGCCCGAATGCCTGAGGTCAGGGTTCAGCGCACCGGCAATGGCGGCATCACCGTGGCAGATGGAGCAATAGCGGCCATAATCGACAGCGCCCGCTGCCAATTGCTCCGCGCTGCCGGTCACCGGCGGCGGGTCGAGCACGCGCTTGGCGAGCACCGGGGCTTCGGGCAGCTTGCCATCCGCGCCCAGCTTGAACACCAGCAGGCGGCTGATGTTGCGCGGCGGGCCGGACTTGGCGGTCAATATGCCGGGCGCGATATCCCACACGCCGCCCCAGCCCGCGACGATGGCGACATATTGCTCTCCGTCGATCGAATAGGTCATGGGGGCGGCGATCACGCCGGTCTGCGTGGCAAAGGACCACAACTCCTTGCCGTCATTGGCATTATAGGCGACGAATCGTTCATCTGCCGTGCCCTGGAAGACAAGGTTTCCTGCCGTGGCCAGCGTGCCGCCGTTCCACGGGCCGGTGTAGTTGACGCGCCATTTCTCCTTGCCTGCAGCCACGTCCCAGGCAACCAGCGCACCGGTGGTGGCATCGAGGTTCATCTGCCGGAATGCGGGGTCCGCTGGCATGGCGGTGGCGGCATTGTCGAGCCCGGTCTGGAAGCCGATGTTTGATGCCTCCCAATCATCGTCCGCCTTGTAGGGGAATCCGCCATTGTTGGCGGGGAGATAGACCACGCCCTTGTTGGGGTCATAGCTTTGCGGATGCCAGCTATGCACGCCGCCTGCGCCGGGCATGGAAACCCACAGCTTTCCGGTCTGCTCGTAACGCGCCTCAGGGTTGATTTGGGGTCGACCGGTCTTGGGATCGAGGCCCAGTGACCAGTTGATCGGGTGCCAGCCCGTGCCGGAAATGAACTCGCCAGTCGCGGCGTCGAGCACATAAACATAGCCGTTCTTTGGCGCGTGGATCGCCACGTGGCGCATCGCTCCGCCAATTTCCAGATCGGCAATGGTGATCTGGGCATTGGAATCATAGTCCCAGCGATCTTCGGGCGTCTGCTGGAAATGCCAGGCATATTCGCCCGTATCGGCATCAACCGCCACGACCGAGGAGGTGTAGAGATTGTCGCCGAATTCGCCATCCTCGCTCGTGCCCATGCGGTCATTGGCTCCGGGGTTCCACGGTTCCGCGTTACCTGTGCCGAAGAGGACGAGATTGGTCGTGGGATCGAAGGTGATCGAATCCCACACGGTGCCGCCACCGCCCAGTTCCCACCAGTTGCCGCCCCATGTTGCGGCGGCCATTTCCATCGCATCGTTCTCGAAGCCGTCCGCCGGATTTCCGGGAACGGTATGGAAGCGCCAGAGCTCCTCGCCCGTCTGCCAGTCATAGGCGGCGAGGAAACCGCGCGCGCGATATTCCGCACCGCCCGATCCGATCAGTATCTTGCCGTTGGCCACACGCGGTGCGCCGGTGATGGTGTAGTTCTCGCGGTCGGGGACCACCTGCGACCGCCAGGCCACCGCGCCATCGGACTGGTTGAGGGCCACAAGGTCCCCATCGAGCGTGGCGACATAGACCTTGTCGCCATAGAGCGCGACACCGCGGTTCACGGCATCGCAGCAGGCGACGGCCAATGTCTCGCGCGGGACTTCGGGGTCATATGCCCACTTCAGCTCGCCCGTGCGCGCGTCATAGGCCTGCACCTTGCTCCAGGCGGTGGTGATGTAGAGTACGCCGTCGTGCATCAGCGGGGTGGCTTCCTGCCCGCGCGCCGTGTCGAGATCGGCCGACCAGGCCAAGCCCAGTTCGCCGACGTTTTCGCTGTTGATCTGGTCCAGCGGGCTGAAGCGCTGTTCGCCATAATCGCGGCCATAGGTCAGCCATTCGCCTTCGGGTGCCGATGCGATCATCGCGTCGGTCACGCCGCTGGTGGCTACTCCGGAAAACTCCGGCCCGCTTTCGCCGCAACCTGCCAGTAGAAGCGCTGCACAGGCAGCCGCAAAGCCAATCCGCTTGCTCATAATTCTCTCCCTCAAGGCGCGACAACCGCCTGCGCCCCGTTTGTATGCTTGGCATACTAAGCGGTGCAGGACGATCAAGGGCCTTTTTGGGAAATGCGACGAGGGACGCGCAGTTTCTCGCAGGCCTGCCAAAATGCGGTTGCGCATATGGCGGCAATACGCGTAGATGGCCGCGTCCAGTCGAGCGCGAGCCCGCGTTATGACCCTGGTCTAGACAAATCTTTGCTTAGACAGGACATTTTCATGACTACCAAACTACCGTCCCGTGCCGACCATGTCGGTTCGTTCCTTCGTCCGCGAGAGGTTGTCGAAGCCCGTCAGCATCGCGCGGCCGACAATATTTCCTATGCCGATCTGCGCGCCATTGAGGACAAGGCGATTGCCGAACTTGTCTCCTGGCAGGAAGACCTAGGCCTCAAGGCGATCACCGATGGCGAATTTCGCCGCTACTTCTTCCATACCGATTTCCTGCTCCAGCTTGCCGGCGTGGAGGAACGCGGCGGGCTGAAGAAGGCCTTCAAGAACGATGCCGGCAAGGATGTGCAGTTCGCGCCTCCTGTCATGGTGGTGACCGGCAAGATCGAGCATGTGAAGCCGATCCAGCTGGCCGATTACCAGTTCCTCGCCTCCAGGGTGAGCGGGGGTCACGTGCCCAAGGTGACGATCCCTTCGCCCACCATGCTGCATTTCCGTGCCGGGCGCTCGGGCATTCCCGAGGATGTCTATCCGGACATGGAAGCGTTCTATGCCGATGTCGCCGCCGCCTATCGCGCGGAGGTGGATAGCCTTGCCGCAGCGGGTTGCCGCTATATCCAGATGGACGATACCAACCTTGCCTATCTGTGCGACGATGAACAGCGTGCCGATGCCACCAAGCGCGGCATGGATCCCGATGCGACCACGCGCCAATATGCGCAGCTGATCAATGAAAGCTTTGCGTCCGCGCCTGCCGACATGATCAAGGCCATCCACCTGTGCCGCGGCAACTTCCGCTCCAGCTGGGCGGCAGAGGGCGGGTATGAGCCGGTGGCGGAGATCATGTTCAACGAGCTCGATATCGATGCCTTCTTCCTTGAATATGACGATCCGCGCTCGGGCGACTTTGCCCCGCTGCGATTCCTGCCCAAGGGCAAGACCGTGGTGCTCGGCCTGGTCACCACCAAGCTGGGCGATCTGGAAACCAAGGACGATATCAAGCGCCGTATCGACGAGGCCTGCAAATATGCCGATCTCGATCAGCTGGCGCTGAGCCCGCAATGCGGTTTTGCCAGCACGGTGCATGGCAATGACATCTCCACGCAGCAGCAGGCCGACAAGATCCGCCTGTGCGTTGAGGTGGCCGAAGAGGTGTGGGGCTAGGCCTCAAGCCTGCCCCAACTTTCCAACTTGTCGCCGCGTCGCACCGCTCTAAGGTGCGACGCGGAGGCAAGGGGGCAAATGCAGCAAGCACGGATCACCATGGTGGATGCCCTGCGCGGCTGGGCGCTGCTGGGGCTTTTTGTTGTGCACTGTGTCGAGCGGTTCGAACTCTTCTGGCTCGCTCCGCAAATGGACGACTGGTATTACTGGGTTTTCGCGCTGTTCGCGGGCAAGGCCTTTGCGATCTTCGCGCTGCTGTTCGGCTTCAGTTTCGCCACGATCATGGCGAACGAGCGCGCGCGCGGCGGCGACTTCACCCGACGGTTTGCCTGGCGCCTGCTCCTGCTGCTGGGGTTCGGTACGCTCCACGTGGTGTTCTATCGCGGCGACATAATGCAGGTCCTTGCCGTGGTCGGCCTGCTGCTGATCCCGTTCGACCGGATCCGGTCGGATCGCGCGCTCCTGGTGCTGGCGGCATTGGCACTTGTTCAATTGCCCTTGTGGTATCGGCTGTGGGCAGCCGGGGACGGACAGGCATGGGCGCTGGCGCAGCCGCTCTATTTCAGCTGGGGCAGCCTCCCGACCCTGGCCGAAGGCAGCTTCGGCGCGGTGGCGCTCAACAATCTTGGTCCGGGTTCGGTAGGCAAATGGTCCTTCTATATCGAGAACGGGCGGGCGATGGAGATCGTCGGCCTTTTCCTTATCGGCATGGTGCTACAGCGCCGTCGCCTGTTCGCCGATGCGGGCGTGCGGCGCGTGTTCTGGCTGGTGGTTGCCCTAGCCGGTGCGGTGGGCTGGCTTGCGGCACAGGGAATAACGCAATGGGTCGATGCTAACCCGCTTGACCCGGCCCAGGCGCAAAGCGGGGCATGGCTGCTGGAGCAGGCGCGCAGTCTTCCGGCGATGGTGTTCCAGGTCGCCGTGTTTGTCCTCATCTGGCATTCGCCGCTGCAGGTCCTGGTTGGCTGGCTCGCTGCTCCCGGACGGATGACGCTGACACTCTATATCTTCCAGTCGATCGTCTTTGCGCCCCTGCTCTACGGGTACGGCTTCGGGTGGTGGGACGATCTGAGCAACGCCCAGATGGCAGCAGTGGGTATAGTGGCTTTTGCGCTGCAGGCATGGGGTGCCGCGCTGTGGTTCCGCGCCTATCGCTACGGTCCGCTCGAATGGTTGTGGCGCGCAGGCACCCGCACCACGCTGACGGTACCGTTCAAAAAGGCTGTTTCCTAGCCCGTAATCCGGAACACGTGGCGGGCGTTGTCTTCCATCAACATCTTCTTGTGTTCCGCGCGCATGTCCATCCGGTCATAGGCGGCCACTTCGTCATAGGCCTGCTGATAGGGGTAATCCATCGCGTAGAGCACGCGTTCGGGCCCCAGCACCTCCTGGCAGAACTTGATTGCCGGTTCCCAACCCACGCCGCTGGTGGTGATCCAGATATTGTTGCGGAAATAATAGCTCACCGGGTGCTGCAGCTTGATCTGGTTGCCTTGGTCTATCAGCGGGCGCGGACGCCCGTCGGCATTCCCCTGCATCCAGTCGAAGCGATAGAGGTGCAGCGGCATGCATTCGCCCATATGGCCGATGACGAGGCGCAGCTTGGGGAAACGGTCGAATGCGCCCGACATGATCAGGCCCATCGTGTGCAGCCACACATCGTGGGGGAAGCCGCCCAGCGCCCCGAAGAAACCGCGCCCTTCGTAATGCGGCGCGTTGTAGGGGGCGGTGGGGTGAATGTAGAGCGCGAGGTCATTGGCCTCGAGCGCAGCCAGGATCGGGTCGAATTCCGGCTCATCCAGATAGTGCCCCTGGAAATGCGAATTAAGCACCGCTCCGTTGAGGCCGAGCTTGGCGGCGCGTTCCAGTTCCTTCACCGATCCGGTCACATCGCGCGGATCGAAGGCGGCGCAGGCGGAAAAGCGATCGGGATATTTGCGGCAGGCCTCGGCGGCGATGTCATTCGCCTCGCGCGAAAGAGCGGTCCCGTCGCCGGGCCGCACAACCTGCACGCCGGGCGCTGTAAGGAGGAGAAGCTGCCGGTCGATGCCGTATTCGTCCATATGGGAAATGCGCAGTTCGCCCAGGTCCTGCAGCATCTCCTGCAGGCTTGGCATCCTGGCGAACATGCCCGCCATCTTGAGCGAATCGTCATGCGAGGCTTCGCCGCTTTCGAGATATTTCACCTGCGCCTTTACCAGCGCCGGGAAGGTCCAGGCCTCTTCGGTGGCGATGCGCTTGTAGGGAGCATCGCGATCGACATGGCCCGCGCGCGGGGCGAGGCCTTCGCGAACGCGGTGGGAGAAATCCTCCTTGAAATGGCCCTTGAGGCCTTTTTCGCTTCCGTCTTCCAGTTTCGGCATCGAATCTCTCCCTCAATCCCTGGCTCAGAACATGCCATTATCGTTCTTGCATGTTGCCGGGTCCGGCACTTCCTGCATCACGTCCCAGTGTTCGACGATGTAACCCTTTTCGACCCGCAGGATATCGACGATGGCATGGCCGCGCGTGCCCGCCTCGCGCTGGAAGCGGAAATGCACTGCCACCAGGTCGTCGCTGCCCCAGACCACGCGCTTCACTTCATGCGCCAGGTCCGGCAGGCGCTTCATGCTCTCCTGCATCATCGCCAACGTCGCGTCGCGGCCTGTCGGGGCATTGGGGTTATGCTGGATATAGTCGGGGTGCATCCAGCAGGTGAAGGCGGAGGTCGGGTCGTCCTCGACATAGAACAGCTGGATGAAGCGCTCCGCCACGTCGCGCGTGGTCAGCGCTTCGCGCCCGGATGTGTCGCGCGGATCGAAGGGTGGATGTGCCGGATCCCACGGCAACGCCTCGGGAGCCGGCATCCCCATCAGAACATGCCGTTCCCGTTGACCGATTCTGCAGGCACGGACTGGGTGACGTCCCAATGTTCCACGATCCTGCAATTCTCGACCCGCAATATGTCGACTGCGGCTGCGCCCAGATCGTCAGGTCCGCTCTGCCCGTGCAGGTGGACCGCGATATAGGGGTCCTCGACGATCATCCTGTGCACCGTCATGTGCTGCTGCGGGTTGGCCTCGAAGATGGATTCGAGGAAGGTGATCGCCGCCTCTCGCCCGTCCTGTGCCATCGGATTGTGCTGCTTGTAATCCTCCGCCACGAACGTCTCATAGGCTTCGCGAACCTTGCCCTGATCGTAGAACAGGCTCTTGAAACCTTCGGCCACGTCGCGAATGCAACCTACGTCGCTCGGGCTGACGGTAATCAGCGTGTTCTCCACCTTGTCTTCGCTCTCGCCGCAGGCTGCCAGGGCCAGGATCAGCGGCAGTGCCAGCACCCGCATGTCACTTGCCCTGGTTGGCGAAGGCGATACCGAATTTCGGATGCGCGAAGTGCATCGGCACATCCTGGCGATAGGGCCAGGTTTCGCGATGTTCGCTTTCAGGCAGGAGGAAATCGGGACCGAGAGGGTCTTCCGGCCAGCACTTCGTCGCGGGCTGCAGGTGCGCGGTTGTGTGCGCCCAGCCGTTTTCGTAATCGCCCTGCCACTGCATCATGTAGTCGAGGCGCTTGATCTTCCACACGCCGTCCACATTGACATAGTCGTTCTCGTAAATGCCCGCTTCCATGAACTGCTGCGGCATCATCTCCTCGCGCGTTTCCTGGAAATCGTCATGCCAGCCGCCCAGCAGAATGCCGTGGAAGCGGCCCTTGGCGGTCTTGCGATCGGGCGCGACGGTGATGATGTCCTGCATCTGGAAATGGTCGAGCAGAAGGCCGTTGACCGGGCCCGGGCGGCCACCGGTGAAACGCCCGGCAATCCAGTCTCCATAAAGGCGCTTCACGCCCGCATGGCCGACGTATTCGCCCGACAGGAACACCACGGAACCATCTTCCGCGAACAGGTCTGCCACCTCTTCCGGACGGTTGAAATCGATGTAGTAGCCATAGGCCCAGTGGAGTCGGCGAATCGCCTGCACGTCCTCCAATATGCCGACACGCTGCTCGAGCTTTGCCAGCCTGGTTTCCGTATCGCTCATATCGACTCTCTCCCTCAATTCGCTATGTGCGTTAGTAACGATCGATAGAGTCATTACCAGTCTTTTGGGTGAGAGGAACCGCGGAAAAATGGATTTCAAGCCAAGCGATGTGCGCGATCAATGGGAGGGCCGCGTTGCCTTTATAACCGGCGCGGTAACAGGCATCGGGCTGGGCGTGGCGCAAGCCTTTGCCGAAGCCGGATTTCGCCTCGCGCTGTCCTATCGCAACGAGGATGACAAGGCTGCTACCGCCCAATGGTTCGAGGGCAATGGCCATGAACGGCCGCTGTTCATCAGGCTCGACGTGACCGACCGCGAAGGATTTGCCGCTGCCGCCGAACAGGTGGTGGACACCTTCGGAGAGGTCCACGTGCTGGTGAACAATGCCGGCGTTTCCGTTTTCGGGCCGACCGACGAGGCGAGCTATGACGATTACGACTGGATCATGGGCGTCAATTTCGGCGGCAATGTAAACGGCCTCATGTCCTTCCTGCCGAAGATCAAGGCGAGCACGGGCCGTCGCCACGTGGTCAATATTGCCAGCATGGCCGCCTTCCTGCCCGGTCCGCAGGCGGGCATCTACACCGCCAGCAAGTTCGCCGTGCGCGGCTTGACCGAAAGCCTGAGATACAATCTGGCGCCGCATGGCATCGGTTGTTCGCTCTGCTGCCCGGCGCTCACGCGCACCAACGCCTGGACCAGCGCGATGAAGCGGCCCGAGGCCTTTGCCGACAGCGGTTTTGCTCCGGCGAAGGAAGGCGAGCTCGAACAGTTCGGCACCGCTTTCGAGGATTACGGCATGGACCCCCATATCGTCGGCGCCAAGATTCTGCGCGGCATGACAAACCAGGACGGACTGATCCTGACCCACCCCGAACACGGTGTGGATTTTGCCGAGGAATATATGAAACAGGTCGCCGCGCTCCCGCTGGAAGAGTGCCCGCCGGGCCGCGCGCATATCGAAAACCTGCGCCGTGAAGCGATGAAATCGGCCGCCGCCGGGCTCAAAATTGAGATGGAAGACCTGACCTGATTTCCACTTCCCCTAGACGTCGGGAATGCCTGTGTTATTCTCTCCTCCGGAGAAGGTCCGAAAGAGGAGGCATTTATGTGTGACAGCGACCTCGTTGCGAAGATGCCGCGCGTCAACCGCCGCGAATTCGCTCGCATGGGTGTGATGACGGGCGCGGGGGCCATGCTTGCAGGCCGGGCGACGTCGGCTGCGGCGCAGAACGAACTGGGGGCATTGACCGAGGTCGAGTTCGATGCACCCGGCGGGCGTATGGACGGGATCATGGTCACCCCGGCAGAGGGCAAGTTTCCCGGTATCATCATGTGGCCTGACATCGCAGGCATTCGTGATTCCAAGGTTTCGATGGCGCGCCTGCTCGCACGCGCGGGCTATTCGGTACTTGTCGCCAATCCCTATTACCGCAGCGTCAGCGGCCAGCAGTTCGACGATTTCGAGGACTTCCGGAACAATGGCGGATTCCAGAAGGTCGGCCCCTGGATGCAGAAGAACACGCCTGAAGCGATCGCGGAGACAGTCCAGGCAGTGGTCGAGTTCATGGACGGTCATGATTCGGTCGATACAGCGCGCGGCATCGGCACGCAGGGCTATTGCATGACCGGCAGCTGGACCATCCGCGGCGCGGCCGCCGTGCCCGGCCGGATCAAGGCATGCGCCAGCTTCCACGGTGGCGGGCTTGTTGGGCCCGAACCAAATTCCCCCGTCAACCTGCTCGATGACATTGCGCCGGACTGCAAGGTCCTGATCGCCATTGCCCGCAATGACGATGCCAGTGCGCCGGATGACAAGGTTGCACTGCGCACTGCCGCCGATGCAGCCGGAATCGATGCAAGGATCGAAGTGTTCGCCGGTGATCACGGCTGGACCGTGCTCGATAGCCCTGTCTATGATTATGACGAGGAAGAGCGCGCTACCGACATGATGCTGGATATCTACGAGACGCTTTGACGCGCCGCGTTGTGAGAGAAGGTAAGGGCTATCTCGGTCCTTACCTGAACTAAGTGCCGTTTGGGTATTGGGAGACACGACAACAAATTGCGTCAAATCAAGGCAGGCTGATTCGTCGCGCCCTATCCACCCAAACACCTTCGGGCCATTCAGGGCCGCAAACCGATTGGGGGATATGAGATGAAGAAACTATACCTTGCCGCTGTGGCACCGGCCCTGATGCTGTCTGCATGCGGCAGCGTCGATCCGGCGGAATCGGTGGATGCCATTCGCCAGAACGAGATCGCGCAGCTGCAATCAATCGAGGCGGGCGATGTCGTGGGTGCAGTGCGCCTCTATCGTGACGATGCCAAGCTTGTTCGCCCGGACGGCACAATACTGGATGGCGGCGCAGCCATCGGCGAGGCTTATGCCGAACTGATGGAAGATCCCAATTTCGGCATCGTCATGACGCCGGTCGATGGATGGGCTTCGGGCAGCGGGGACATGGCGGTGGTAACGTCGGATGTGGCATTCACAACCACCGATCCCGAAACGGGCGAGGCAGTGACCCTGCCGCTTATCAGCGAGACTGTCTGGATGCGTGAAACCGGGGCAACCTGGAAGATCGTTTCCGCCTATAACGTCGCGCGCGCCTCTGCGCCGGCAGAAGAGGGGGCAGCTGAAGCTGCGGAATAAGGGGCATTCGCAGCTTCACACTCGCGGCGGTACCTGCCGGTTGGCGCATCCTCCAAAGGACATTCCCATCCGGCTGGTACCGCTCGCGCAGGCATCAATAATTCCTGAAATTTTTGAATAATGAAATGGAATTTCTGACCTGGTCAGGAATCCCTTTTTCTGTTCCGGAATAGAGATTTCGCAAAGTGCGTTTGCGGTGCGTTTCTTGACTCTTGCCAAAAATGGGAGCCTCCTTGTTAATGAGGAATTAACCTCAAGGGGGAATTGGGATGAAAAAATATATACTTGTGGCTAGCGTGTCTTTCGCAATGCTTGCCGCCTGTGCCGAGTCGGCGGAGGAAGAGGCAGCTCCGGAGGCCGATCCGCTTGCTGAACTGGCTGCGGGAACCGGGCCCTATATGGTAGCCAATCCTGACGGTACTTTCGCGCTGTCCTATTCCGGGGTCGATGGCAGCGAATATACCGGCATGCTGGATGGCAATACGCCTGGTGCCTACACCGTTACCGACGGCAAGTTCTGCGTCGATCCGCCTGATAGCGAGGAGGAAGTCACACCGGTGCTTTGCCTGACCATGGGCGAAGTGGGTGAAGATGGCAGCTGGTCCGTCTCTGTCGATGGCAGGGAGGGCGAGCCGGCGACCATGCGCCGCCTCGATGCTGCCGTAACCTCGCCCGCAGACCAGGTGGCGGCCGGATCATATCTGGTCGACACGCCGGACGAAGAAGCGCCGATGCTGGTCGTATGGACCGATGATGGCCTCAGCTACGTCGCGCGCGGTGTCCAGAGCGGCACATGGCGGGCCGAGGGAAGCCAGCGGTGCTCGACCTATGGCGATGAGCCCGAGACCTGCGGCGAACCGACCAGCGAGATTGGAGAGGACGGCAGCTTTACCGCTCAGGATGGCGACAATGCGATCACGGTGACGATGCTGTAAGCCTCGTCGTTTCGGCTGAAGAGAATTGGGGAGGGGCCGGAAGGGTCCTTCCCCTTTTTTGTGTCTAATCAGCAAACCAATAGGCGGTACCGCGCATTTCCAGGCTGATGCGCGCTGGGGCGTCCGCCGGGGCGAGCGGATTGTCGAACGCGCCATGCGGCATCAATTGCGCGCGCGCCGGATCGCTCTCGGATGTCTTGAACACCAGCGCCTCGTCGCGCGTCATATTCGAAAAGTAATACCATCGATGCCGCTGATTGTGTTCGAGAAGGTAATTGGGAAAGCCCCATTCGGGGCTGCCGTCCAGCGGATCGAAAATGGCATCGCAATCGATCAGGTCACCCCTCTCGATCGAGGGAAATGCACATAATCCCAGCGGAACATCCTGCGGCGGGTCGGACAGTACCCGCCAGACATTGTACTGTGCACTACGGGCAATTGTGCGGCCTGCAGGAGCTGTCCTTGCCCGCATGCCCGCAGCCGCCTCGGCAGCCATGTCGACATGGACGAAGCGTGCAGGGTGCGAATTGTCATTAGCCTCGTTCGCGCCTGACTTCTCTGAAAAGCGCAGGATTCCCATCGGCGTCATAGCCACGTGGTCGCAACCGGTCAGTTCCTTGAGCAGGGTGACGATCTCGCCCGAATGGACCTTTGCAACCTGTTCAAGGTCGGTCAGGTCCTCGACCGCGCTCCTGTGTTCGACCAGCGTGAAACCTTCGACATCGAGGCTGCAGTCCATGTCCCGCGCATCGTGGATTTCGGCCTCGGCCGGTTTGAGCGGAACAAAGTCCTTCTCATGCGCGTTGGCATAGAAGAAAGGCTTCTTCTCGGTCCTCTCCGAATAACCGATGGGCGCGCGGATCGATGACATCAGGCCTCCTCGAATTCCTCGGTGTCGATCGTCGGGCGGATCGCATCGTGATAGCGATGGCCGCGGATCGTGGAATGGTTGATGATGCACCCTGCCTCTTCAAGCACATCGGCGGAAACATCCACCGAAGCGGCAGCAAAGTTCTCTTCCAGATGCGCGATCGAGGTGGTGCCGGGGATGACGTGGCAATGTTCGCCCTGTTCGAGCACCCAGCGCAAGGCCAGTTGCGCCGGGGTCAGGCCGTTGTCTCGCGCAAGCGCCTCGAACTTCTCGATCACCTTGAGATTGTGCGGCCAGTTTTCGGCATTGAAGCGCGGCATCTTGGTGCGCAGATCCTTCTCCTCCAGCGTGGAGGGATCGCGCAGCACGCCGCCGAAGGCGCCGCGGCCAGTAGGGCTGAATGCGACCATGGCAATGCCTAGTGCCTCGCAAGTCTGCAGCACGCCCAGTTCGACATTACGCGTCCAGAGCGAGTATTCGGGCTGTACCGCCGCCATCGGGCACAGTTCATGCGCCTCGCGGATATGGGCGGCATTCCATTCGCTCACGCCATAGGCGAGGATCTTGCCCGCCTCTATCGCCCGGGCCATGGCACCGACACTGTCGGCGATCGGCACCTTGGGATCGAAACGGTGCATGTAATAAAGGTCAAGGTGATCGGTGCCGAGCCGCTTGAGGCTCCGATCGAGATTTTCGGTGATCGCCGCAGGGCTGCAATCGATCCCGCGCCGTGCACCATCGACAACCAGCCCGAGCTTCGATGCAAGGAAGAACTCGCTGCGGCGGTGCATTACCGCCTCTGCCAGCAATTCCTCATTTGCCCCGCCGCCATAGATATTGGCGGTGTCGAAATGGTCGTAGCCGAGGTCAAGCGCGTGGTTGAGCAGCTTGACCTTCTCGTCCTGCGGGGGAGGCGAGCCATAGGCCCAGCTGAGGTTCATGCACCCCAGGCCGACCGGATGGACAGCCCGCCCGGCCATGTCCCGCTTCGCAATCGCCATCAGGACCAGCCGTCTTGTTCTTCCAGACTGGCTGCCAGTCGGCCGATGGTGCGATAGCATTCGATCACCGAATGGACCGAACTGTTCGGCTCGCGCCCTTCACGGATGGCGGCGATGAATTCGCGATCCTGCAGCTCGATCCCGTTGTTGGACGGCACATCGACGCCTGACAGGTCAATCGGTTCATCCTTGCCGTTATAGAGATCATCATAGCGCGCCAGATAGGTCGCGGTATCGCCTATGTAACGGAAGAAGGTGCCGAATGGCCCTTCATTGTTGAAGGAAAGCGACAGGGTGAGGATCTGGCCCTTTTCGGTCTTCATCTGGATCGACTGATCCATGGCAATGCCAAGATCGGGGTGCTTTGGCCCCTGAAGGATATTGGCAGCAACAACCTTGGACCCTGTCATGTACTGAAAGATGTCGATCGTATGGGCCGAATGGTGCCACAGCAGGTGGTCGGTCCAGCTGCGCGGTTCGCCCTTGGCGTTCTTGTTCTCGCGGCGGAAGAAATAGGTTTCGACGTCCATCGAAAGGACGTTGAACTTGCCCGCCTCGATCTGCTTCTTCACATATTGATGCGAGGGATTGAAGCGGCGCGTATGGCCGGCCATGCAGACCAGGCCCGTTTCTTCCTGCTTCTTCAGCACGGCTTCCGCATCGGCCCAGCTGTCGGCCAGCGGGATCTCGACTTCGACATGCTTGCCCGCATCCATGGCCTTGATCGCCTGGTCGGCATGCATCTGGGTGGGGGTGCACAGGATCACCGCATCGACATCGTCGCGCTCGAGCATGGCTTCGTAATCAGTGGTGGCAAAGCCGACGCCGTATTTCGCGGCAAGCGCTTCGGTCTTGTCCTGGATACGACCGACCAGCGCGGTCACTTCCACGCCGTCGATGTTCCTCAGGCCGTCCAGATGTTTTTCACCAAAAGCTCCGCCGCCTGCGAGTGCGATCCGCATAATCTGCTCCTGTCTTGTTGTCGGCCTTGCGGGCCGAACGAAATTCCTAGGTCTTGGATCTAATGTAACGGGCGATCTGGGAAAAGAGTTCGTTCATGGCGTGAACCGATGCATCATATTCCTCGTTCTTGCTCTTGATAAGCATCACCGGCCAGCGGGCCTGATGGTGTTTCACCCTGGCGAGAGCGTTCTTCACCATTTCGCGCAGATCGCCGCCGTCACTGAAAGTGGCGGCAAGCCTCTCCAATTCGCCGATCTCGTCCTGGATGCGCAGCCGTAGTTTGGCGTAATCGGATTTCCATCCCTCGGGCTTGGCCTGAGAAAGTCTGGCAATTTCCGCCCTGCTGCGTTCCACCTTGTCGATCGCCTTGAGCAAGATATCGAGCATCGCTTCTTCTCCCTTTCGGTTTCTCCCTCGCTCGTCCGTCAATCTCCGAATGTTTGAGTACCCACGGAGTCTTGCGTCCGTGGGCACCACTATATCATACCGCTTCGAGGCTGTGACCAGAATGGACCACGCGCGGGTCAAGCGGTTCCTTGGCGGTATCCTCCGGCTGCAGGATCAGCGCGCCAAGCGCGGTGTTGGACGCCGGGATGTGGTAGAAGGTGTAAAGGTCCTTCACCTTGTCGCCCAGCGCGCCGCGCATGATCAGCCACATGACCAGCTCGATACCTTCAGAGCCGCTCTCGCGCAGATATTCAATGTGCGGCATCTTGCTGAGCGTCTCGGGATCCTTGATCAGCTGGTCGATGAAGTTCAGGTCGAACTCCTTGTTGATGAGGCCCGCGCGCGGGCCCTGAAGCTGGTGGCTCATGCCGCCCGTTCCCCAGACGTGAACGTTAAGGTCCTCGGGAAAGCTTTCCACCGCGGCTCTGATGCTATCGCCTAGCGCGAAGCAGCGCGCGCCCGATGGCGGCGGATAAGTCACGACATTGACGGGGAAGGGAATGACCTTGCAGGGCCATTTGTCGGGTTCGCCAAAGACCATGGAAAGCGGCACGGTGCAGCCGTGGTCCACCTTCATGTCGTTGAAGATGCACATGTCAAAATCGTCGAGGATCAGGCTCTGCGCGATATGCCAGGCCAGGTCCGGATGGCCGATCACATCGGGAACGGGGCGCGGGCCCCAGCCTTCGTCGGCGGGCTCGAACTTCTCGGCACAGCCGATGGAAAAGGTGGGGATCACGTTCATGTCAAATGCGGTTGCGTGGTCATTGTAAACCAGCACGATCACATCGGGCATGTTGTCGTCGGCATAGATCCAGTCCATGATCGGCTGGTAGCCGTTGAAGACCGGGCCCCAATATTCGTTGCCCTTTGTGCCGGTCTGGATCGCGGCACCCAGCGCCGGGATGTGGCTGGAGGTGATACCTGTTGTTACGCGGGCCATCTCAATAGCCTCCCTTCTTCGAGCGGACGCCTTCAGGCGAGCGGCCACCATCAATCATCATCTGGGCATATTCCTCTTTGGTCATGCCAGTCATGGAACCGGCAGCGGTCTGGAAACTCAGACCGTCGGCGGAGAACAGCTTGGACAGGAAATAGACGTTGCCGCCCTCGTCGATCATCGCGTTGTAGTCGCGCGCCAGCACGGCCTGCTTCTGCGCGTCTGTAAGGTTCCAGTCCTCAAGGTAAGCCGCATTGTCGGCCTTGAACCGCTGGCGGTTCTCCTCCTTCATCAGGCTCATGGCGAACTGGTTCAGCCAGTATCCCTTGCGCGCCCGCTGCGCGGTGAACACGCGCGTGCCGGGAATATCCTCGAATTCGGCGAGGTAGGCGTGAATATCCACCCGCTCTTTCTTCTTTTCTGTCATTGTTCAGGCTTCCTTGACTTCATTCCATTCGTAAGTGAGCGGCGCCTCTCGAAAGGCAAAGCGATCGAGGTGACGCTCGATCACGCCGCGCAGTTGCTCGTTGCGATCCAATTCTCCGGTGGTCAGCGTGATGGCAATGCCTTCCGGACGGGCCATCATCACCGCATTGTCGTGGTCATTGAAAGGGAACACGCCCATGCCGTCGCCCTCGTCGTAACTGGTGGCCATCTTGTGGCTCCAGTGACTGGCAAGTTGCTGGATATAGCGCTCCGGCTTCTCGCATTTCGCGAGGCCGAGCGCGGTCACGGGGGTGTCCGACTTGCTCAATATCCCTTTGCCTCCAGGATCTGGTTGAGACGGCCATAGACCTTGCGGGCATTGCCCTCGAAGATCATGTGTTTTTCTTCCGCGCTGATGTCCAGCGCATCGATATAGCGCTTGGTATCGTCGAAATAATGGCCGGTGGTGGGGTCGATGCCGCGCACCGCGCCGACCATTTCGGAACCGAAGAGGATATTCTTGTTCTCGATCACGTCGGCGAGCAGGTTGATGCCCGGCTGGTGATAGACGCAGGTGTCGAAGAACACGTTGTTCATCAGATGCGTGTCGAGCGCGGGTTGCTTGAGCATGTCTGCCAGACCGCGATAACGGCCCCAATGATAGGGCACCGCGCCGCCGCCATGCGGGATGATCATCTTCAGCTTCGGGAAGCGGCTGAACAGATCGCCCTGCAGCAGCTGCATGAAGGCCACGGTGTCTGCCGCGAGATAATAGCCGCCCGTGGCATGCATCGCCGGGTTACAGCTTCCCGAAACGTGAATCATTGCCGGAACGTCCAGCTCTTCCATCACTTCATAGATGGGGAACCAGTATTCGTCGGTCAGCGGCGGGTGGGTGAAATGGCCGCCGCCCGGATCGGGGTTGAGGTTGCAGACGACGAAATTCAGTTCCTCGACGCAGCGGCGCAGTTCCTTGACGCTTTCCGACAGGTCCGACTTGGGGCTCTGCGGCAGCATGCAGCCGCCGATGAAGGTATCGGGAAAGAGCTGCGTGACACGGGAGATGAGGTCATTGCAACGGCGCGCCCATTCGCTCGCCACGGCCTGGTCGCCCACATGCGGGGCCATGGCCGAGGCGCGGGGGCTGAAAATGGTGAAATCGGCGCCGCGCTCCTTTATCAGCTTGAGCTGGTTCGCCTCGATCGTCTCGCGAATCTCGTCATCGGAGATTTCCGGATAGGGCGGGCATTGGGTGCCGTTCTTGTAGGCGGCCTTCTGCTCCTCCCGCCAGGCATCATGCCCCTTGGGGAGCACCGTGTAATGGCCATGGCAATCGATGATCAGACTCATGTTCTCAACTGTCTCCCCAATAATTCGGTGATGCCTTGATCGCGGCAATCTTGTCTTCAAGCCCATCGGGCAGGGGGCGTATGCCCAGCTCTCCAAGACCACCCTGCCACTCTATGGTGCCATCTGTCATCAGTGGCGTTATTCCAAGCTCGCGGATCATGGCGGCGGATTCGGCCATTTCGGCGGACCGACGCCGACCGTGCAGCAGCATGCGGTCGAGGTTGTAGTCCGCCCTTTCGCGCCAGCTGACATGCTTTTCCGATGCGTCGAGCGAAGCCAGCACCTCGTCCAGCACGCCGGCATTGGTGGCGGACATGACCATTTCCGCAGTCAGCGCTTCCAGCCCCTTGACCATGATCGACCGGCACAGCTTGATCGCGCTGGCTTGACCCACGCTCTCACCCACAACGCGGGTCTTGGCAAAGCCCAGTTCGCGCAGCTGCATCATGGCCTCCAGCGCGTCCGCTCCGGCAAAGAGCAGCGGGACGTTAAGACGCGCCGGATCGACAGGGGCCATCACCGCCACATCGACATAGCGTCCGCCAGCGGCAATGACTGCTTCGGCTGCTTCCTGTTTTGTATGCGGAGCGACGGAGTTCATGTCGCACCAGATCGCGCCGGGCTTCAGGTATGGCGCATAGTCGCGCGCAGCGGGCAGCGCCTGGTCTGCGGTGACAAGGCTCAGCACCAGATTGGCATCGGCCAGCGCCTCTCTTGCATCGCTGGCACAGCCTACCCCGCATTCTTCCATCTGCGCGGCCCGGGCGGCATTGATATCGTAGGAAATGGCTGCGTCTTCCCACCCGCCAGCGCGCGCAAAAGTGAAGCCTGCTTCACCAAAACCGATCACTGCAGTGCGGGGTAGATTTGCGGTCATTTCGAGTCTGGCATCCTTCGTCGCGACCCCATAAAGAATGTATGTGTTACTTACAAGTTTGGAAGCTGCGCTTGACGAGCGCGGCCAAGCATATCAAGCGCATTTGCAAAGCCAGACAAGGGAGTCTTTTGCAATGGGTGTTGTCGTCCAGAATATTCAGCGCGCGGACAAGGAAGTGGTCGAGGCACTGGGCAAGTGCGGCGTGGCCACCGTGCATGAAGCGCAAGGCCGCAAGGGGCTGCTCGCCAGCTATATGCGCCCGATTTATGCCGGTGCGCGGATCGGCGCTTCGGCGGTGACCATCTCGGTTCCACCGGGCGACAATTACATGGTGCATGCCGCGATCGAGCAGTGCCAGGACGGCGACATTCTGGTGATCGCGCCGACCTCTCCCTGCGAGGATGGCTATTTCGGGGACTTGCTCGCCACTTCCGCGCAGGCACGCGGTGTGAAAGGCCTGATCATCGACGCCGGTATCCGCGATGTTCGCGACTTGACGGAAATGAACTTTCCCGTCTGGGCCAAGCGCATCTTTGCGCAAGGTACGATCAAGGCCTCTCTCGGCAGCGTGAATGTCGATGTGGTTTGCGCCAATGCCTTTATCCGTCCGGGTGACGTTATCGTCGCCGATGACGATGGCGTGTGCGTCGTGCGCAAGGACGAGGCCGAAGACGTGCTCAAGAAGGCGCAGGCCCGCGAAGCGAACGAGGAAGAAAAGCGCCAGAAGCTTGCCGCTGGCGTCCTCGGCCTCGACATGTATGGCTTCCGCCAGAAGCTTGCCGATATGGGGCTGAAGTGGGTTTGAGCGTCGACTGAGGAATTGCGATATGAACCAGGCACCAGTCATGTGGATGCGCGGAGGAACCTCCAAGGGGGGCTATTTCCTCGCCGAGGATCTTCCCTCCGATGAGCAGGAGCGCGCTGCCTTCCTGCTTGGTGTCATGGGCAGCCCCGATCCGCGTCAGATTGATGGCATGGGCGGTGCCGATCCGCTGACCAGCAAGGTCGCGGTGGTGAAGAAGAGCGAGCGCGAAGGGATCGATGTCGATTACCTGTTCCTGCAGGTCTTCGTGGACCAGGCGATCGTCACCGACGCGCAGAATTGCGGCAATATCCTTGCCGGTGTCGGCCCTTTTGCGATCGAGCGCGGACTGGTTGCCCCGGCGGGTGATGAAACGCCGGTTGCCATCTATATGGAGAACACCGGACAGGTCGCGATCGCCACCGTGGAAACGCCGCTGGACGAAATCGGTCGCCGCCACGTGAACTATAGCGGTACGGCTCGCATCGACGGAGTGCCCGGCACCCATGCGCCGATCCCGGTCGAGTTCCGTGATACCGCAGGTTCCTCCTGCGGCGCTTTGCTTCCTACGGGCAATGCGTTCGACATGATCGAAGGCATTCGCTGCACGCTGATCGACAACGGCATGCCCTGCATCGTGATGAAGGCGGTGGACCTCGGCGCCACCGGCTACGAGACGCGCGAGGAGCTGGAGGGCGAAGGCTTTGCTGATATCCGTAAGAAGATTGAGCAGGTGCGCCTGGCTGCGGGACCGCTGATGAATCTGGGCGATGTGGAGCAAAAGTCCGTCCCCAAAATGTTTCTGGTTTCGCCGCCCAAGGATGGCGGGGCGATCTGCACGCGCAGCTTCATCCCGCACCGTGCCCACGCCACAATCGGCGTGCTTGCGGCGGTGACCGTGGCCACTGCTGCGTTGGTGGAAGGCTCGCCGGCTTCCGAAGTGGCGTTGATCCCCGATGGCAAGAAAAAGACGCTTCCGGTTGAACATCCGACCGGCGAGATGACCTGCGTGCTGACGCTGGGCGATGATGGCGAAGTCGAAAGCGCCGCGCTCCTGCGCACCGCCCGCAAGCTGATGGATGGAATTGTTTTTGCTTGATACTGGCCTACTCGAATTCCGCTCGTCCTGAGCTTGCCTAAGGACCGCATTTTCTTCTGGGGCAGCGATAGAAAGAAAGGACAACCCTTCGACGAGCTCAGGGTGAGCGGACGAGGGTTGGCAAGACACATGACCGAACGCATTACCTCCTGGCACAAGAACCCGAGCAAACCGACATTCGTCCCGCCGCCGGGCGCAGTGGATGCGCATTGCCATGTCTTCGGGCCGATGGCGCTGCATCCCTTCAGCGCCAAGGCGAAGTACCTGCCGGAAGACGCCGGGCCGGACATGCTCTTCGCCCTGCGTGACCACCTTGGTTTTTCGAAGAATGTGATCGTGCAGGCAAGCTGCCACGGCACTGACAATGCCGCCACGCTCGCTGCCATTGCCAAGTCGAACGGCAAGGCGCGAGGTGTGGCTGTGGTTGATCCCGATATCTCGGAAGAGGGGCTGGCCGAACTGCATGCAGGCGGGATGCGCGGCATTCGCTTCAACTTCCTCAAGCGCCTCGTCGACAATGCGCCGAAGGACAAGTTCCTCGATGTCAGCAAGCGCCTGCCACAAGGCTGGCATGTGGTGATCTATTTCGAGGCCGATATCCTTGAGGAACTGCGCCCCTTCATGGATGCGATCCCGGTGCCGCTGGTGGTTGACCATATGGGCCGCCCCGATGTGACGCAGGGTCCGGACGGCGCAGACATGAAGGCTTTCCGCCGCTTCCTCGAAAGCCGCGAGGACATCTGGTTCAAGCCGACCTGCCCCGACCGCCTCGATGCGATCAAGGAAGGCGGACAGGGCGATCCGTGGGATGCTTTTGCCAATGCCGTGGCGCCGCTGGTGGCCGATTACAGCGACCGCGTGATCTGGGGCACGGACTGGCCGCATCCCAACATGCAGGACGAGATACCGGACGATGGTCACATCGTGGACATGATCCCGCGCATCGCGCCGACGGCACAGCTGCAACACAAGCTGCTCGTCGATAATCCCAACCGGCTCTACTGGGCGGACTGAGCCTGGATCAGTACCAGGCGCGAATACCCAAAAGGACCGCGACCGAAGACGCGCGCTCGCCATCGGCGCGGGCGATGCGGCGGGTTTCGCCCAGCTTCTGTTCCCATTCGACGCCAACATAGGGCGCGAATTCGCGGACGATCTCGTAGCGCAGGCGCAACCCCGCTTCGAAGGAGGAGAGGCCCGCGCCGATGCCGCGTTCGGCTATGTCCTGCGCGGCAAGGTTGAACTCGGCGCGCGGCTGCAGGATCAGGCGCTGGGTGAGCTTCTGGTCGTATTCCGCCTCGATCCGCGCGGTCAGATCTCCCCGGTCGGAAAGGAAGGCGGCGGCATCGACATGCCACATATACGGCGCGAGACCCTGCACGCCGAGCACGAGGTGACTGCGTGTGTCAGGTTCGACATCCACCCTTGCGCCGGCCTGCAAATCGAAGAACGGGCCGATGGCATGGCTCCACAGAGCCTGTATTTCGGCATCATCGACGCCGCCGCCATCGAAGCTGCCCTCGCCTTCGGACTTGATCGCGAACTTGTCGATATCGCCGCCCCAGAAGGCCTGCAGGTCCCACAAATAGGCATCCTCGCGGCCGAGGCGTGCTTCGAAGCGTTCGACCATCAGTGAACCTGTCTTCATGCCGCCAATTTCGCGGGCTGCGGCCTGCCGCGCAGGCTCCATCGCTTCCGCGCCCCAGACCGTGTCGGCAGCATGGGCAGGCCCCTCCAAGGCGCGCGCGGCCGGCCCGGCATTTGTTATCGGAGCTGGCTCTGTGTGGCCCAAGGCGGTGTGGTCCATCTCGCCGCCGGCCTGCATGGCGGAATGGTCCATCCTGCTATGGCCCATCGCGTCATGATCCATTTGCGAATGGCCGTCTTCCGTTACCGGCGGTGTAGCTTCGGGAGGGTTCGCCTGCGCGGAATGATCGTGGTCCTGCGCGGCAAGCGGTGTTGCGAGGGCCAGCAGGGGCAGAGCAAGGAGATATCGCGGAGTCATAGCGGCCTCACGGTCACGACCTGCATCATGCCGGCATGCATGTGGTAGAGCAGGTGGCAGTGGAACGCCCAGTCGCCCGGCTCGTTGGCGGTGAGGTCGAAAGTCGCCTTGCTCCCGGGCTGGACGATCAGCGTATGCTTCCTGGGCTGTTGACGATCGCCCGCCCCGTTGACCAGTTCGAAGAAATGCCCGTGCAGGTGGATGGGGTGCGCCATCATGGTGTCGTTCACCAGCGTTACACGAACCCGCTCGTCAAAACCGAAGCGGATCGGGTCGTCTGTGACAGCGGAAAACTTCCGCCCGTCGAACGACCACATGTAGCGTTCCATATTGCCGGTGAGGTGGATTTCCAGTTCGCGCTCGGGCGGGCGCAAGGGGTTGGCCGTGGCGGAACGCAAGTCGGTATAGCGCAGTACCCGGTGATCGACATTGTCGAGACCGAGTCCGGGAAAGTCCATCCGATCTTCCGGCATGGCTGCAACCATGTCCACGCCCGGCCCGGCGGCGACATCATCGGGCAGCAGCGAGGTATCGCGCATGGAATGATCCATCGATCCGCCCTCCCCATGTGCGGAATGGTCCATGCTGCCCATGCCCATATCGACCATGGTCAACGTCACGGGCTGGCGCAGCGGCGGCATTTCCGCCCGCATCCCGGGAGCACTGGTGAGCGTCGCGACGGCCATTCCCGAACGGTCCATCGCTTCGGCAACGATCGCATGCGCGCCGTCACGCGGGCTTACGATCACATCATAGGTTTCGGCCGTGCTGATCTGGAATTCCTCCACCGGCACGGGTTCCACATCCTGCCCGTCGGCCTGCACCACGAGCATCTCGGCGCCGGGGATGCGCAGGTTGAAAAAGGTCATGGCGCTGCCATTGATGATGCGCAGGCGCACGCGTTCTCCCGGTTCGAACTGCAGCCGCAAATCGTCTGCCGGACCGTGGCCATTGATGAGGTAGGTGTAGGCCGCACCCGTCACATCTGCGATATCGCGCGGGTTCATGCGCATCTGTCCCCACATCAGGCGCTCGGACAGCGGCATCTCACCCTCGGTCGCAGTCAGCATCTGGCGGTTGAAATAGTGTTCGCCCAGCTTGAGCTTGCGCATCACCTCATGCGGATGCATCGGCGTGAAGTCACTCAGCAGTAGCACGAATTCACGGTCCCATCCGGCGCCGCGATGGACATCATGGTCCATGGCGGGCTCGATTATCAGCGGGCCGTAATGGCCCATCTGTTCCTGCAGGCCCGAATGCGAATGCCACCAGTAGGTTCCTGCCTGGCGGATCGGGAATTCATAGGTGAAGGTTTCGCCCGCTCGGATACCGGGAAAGCTGACTCCGGGTACGCCATCGAACTGGAATGGCAGCAGCAGGCCGTGCCAGTGGATCGAGCTGTCCTCGTCCAGGTTGTTCGTGACGTGCAGGCGCACGTCCTGCCCTTCACGCAGGCGGATCAGCGGGCCGGGAATGCTGCCATTGATGGCGACTGCATGTCCGCTGCGAGCGCCGGTGGAGAAGTGACTTTCCGCGATGGTGAGGTGAATATCCTCCCCTGAAAGCTCGTCGAAACCCTTGCGCGCATGCGGCAAGCCTTGTGCCCAGGCAGGCATGGGCAGGCTGGCGAACGCCGCCAGTGAAGCCGTTGACCGGATCAGGTCGCGTCGGGAGATCGGTGCCATTTCGGTGCTTCTTGAATCAGTGCCTCACATGATCTATATACCCCCACAGGGTATTTCAAGAAGAATGCGACAAAGCGATGAACGAAGAGAAAACAGCCATCCGAAACCGCCTTCGCCGGATCGAGGGGCAGGTGCGCGGCATCGCCCAGATGGTGGAGGATGACCGATACTGCATCGATATCCTCACGCAGATGCAGGCAGTGAAATCCGCGCTCGCCCGGGTTGAAAGCGCGGTTCTGAAGAACCACGCCGCCTGCTGTGTCTCCGAAGCGATCGCCAGCGGTGACGAGGCCGAGCAACGCACGAAGTTCAACGAGCTTGTCGACTTGATCGAACGCTCACGCAAATAGGACCGGACATGGCAACTGCATCACCCGGGACCGCGACGGTCTATCGCATGGTCATGGACAAGCATGTTTGTCCGTATGGCCTCAAGACAGTGGACCTCTTGAAGCGCGAAGGCTTCGCGGTGGAGGACAATCATCTGACCACGCGCGCACAAACCGACGCTTTCAAACTGCAGCATGGGGTACAGACCACGCCGCAAACCTTCATCGGCGGCAAGCGCATCGGCGGTTATGACGATCTGCGCCGTCACTTTGGCCGGTCCGTTCGGAAAGAGGGAGCGACGAGCTACCAGCCGGTGATCGCAATTTTCGCGATGGCCGCCATGATGGCCCTGGGACTGAGCTGGTACTTCACCGGCATGGTGCTGACAGTAGCTGCGGCCGAATGGTTCATCAGCCTGTCGATGTGTATCCTGGCGATCCAGAAGCTGCAGGATGTCCGAAGCTTCTCGACCATGTTCCTGGGATACGACCTGCTGGCGCAGCGCTGGGTACCCTATTCCTTCCTCTATCCCTTTGGCGAAGGACTGGCGGGCGTGCTGATGACGGCCCATGCATTGCCGTGGCTTTCGGTCCCGATTTCACTGTTCATCGGTACCGTGGGTGCTGTGAGCGTGTTCAAGGCAGTCTACATCGACAGGCGCGACATCAAATGCGCCTGCGTGGGCGGGAATTCCAATGTGCCGCTGGGCTTCGTCTCGCTGACCGAGAACCTGTTCATGATTGCCATGGCGCTTTGGATGGGTGCCAAAATGTTCGGCTGGATCACCTTTTAGGAAAAACAACATGACAGCCGTTATCCGCGCCGCTGCCCCTATGTGGGAAGCGGCGCGGGCCGGAGGTTTTCCTCAGCCTTCCATCACCATGCGGACGAAATCGACCGTCTGGCGGGTGGCTGCCGCGAACTCGGTCGCGGTCGCCTGGAAGGGGCCGTACATTGCAAATTCGGTCGGTGCCTGTCCTTCAAATTCATAGGCCGCGCGGAAGCTTGGCAGCTTCATCAACTTGGCGATGCTGGCAGGGTTCGGTGCGCGATTGATGGCGCCGGGATCGAAGTCTGCCAGCTCGTCCTCCACGTTCATCAGGCCGGCGATATAGCTGGGCGGGCAGGTGTAGACGAAGTCGCCACCGGCAAAATCCTCGATGTGGCGGGACACGGTCTTGCCGTCCTTGTCCTTCTCCACGCGCATCGAACATTGCAGCATCTTGGACGGATGGCCGTTGTCCTTGCCCCAGTGATAGGCGCGCTTGAGCACGGCCTCCTCACCGTCACGGATTTCGTCCATCGAAAGTGCGATGCCGCGCAGCTTGGCTTCCTTGGCCCAGTCACCCTTTTCACCCAGGCGGCTGGACATGTGGGTGATGACACTGCGCCACTTGGACAGGTCCACACCGGCGGCGCGGGCACGCTGGAGGCCGGCAGTAACCGCCGCCATGCACTTCATGTACTGTGACACGGTGAAACTGGTGGTGTTGTTGGTGGAGATGCCGCGCGCGGTCAGCTCCTCGATCACCTCGTAACCTTCCTTGGAGCCGGGGATCTTGACCATGACATTTTCGCCCATTGCGGCGATAGTGAGACCCTGCGCCAGCATCCGGTCATAATCGGTGACGCAACGCGGATCGACCTGACCGGAGAGCATGCCATACCTGCCGCCGGACCTGTCGAACACAGGCTTGATGGCATCGGCGCCCTTCTTCACCAGCTGCAGGTACATCTTCCAGAACACGCCCTCGAAACCGAGGCCGGGGTTGGCGGCTGCGATATCCTTGACCAGCTGCGTCCAGCCCGCCGGATCGAGTTCGACGGCCTGCAGGCTGAGCGGCGGATTGGTGGTCACGCCGCGGAATCCCATCGTGCCTTCTGCAGCGATGGTGGCATCGTCATACAGGCGTGTGAGCTGCTCTGCCCAATCTGCAGCCTTGTCTGCTGGTGCTGAAGCCAGCGTCTCTTCCTTCCAGCTGGGATAGACGAGCGGCGAGCTGTCCCACCAGATTTCGCATTCCGGATTGGTTTCAGCCAGCTTTTCAAGGACGTGCTTGGACATCGAATACTCCTGCGGGGTCGGTCAGAATCGCATGCATGCGATTGTTTGCGGACCCTCTAACGCAAATGTGCCGCGCGGATAACCCCGAGGCTTCTTTTTACCATGAAAGGCGCGGTTTTCTGCGGGTGCCAGGGCAAGATTGCAAAGCAGTGCGTTAGAGGCGATATTGCGCCAAAGTTCGAGAGCATGAACTTGGGAGACTAAGAGCGATGCAAACGACATTGCGCAAAATGCTTGCCCTGCTTGCAGGCGCCACCCTGTTATCCACCGCCCAGCCCGCGCTGGCCGATGAGCCACTTGCCCGGTTCGAAGATCCGGTCTGCCCCGGCGTTATGGGCCTCCGTGTCGAGTATGCCGTCCAGGTGGTGGCGCGAATTCGCGCCAATGTGGAGGCGCTTGGCCTGCGAACCGCGCCGGATGGTGATTGCGAAGCCAATTTGCTCGTGATCTTCCTCGACGACGGACAGGCCTATCTCCAGCGCCTGAACGACCAGCGCAGCTGGCTGTTCGAATCGCTTGCACACAGTGAAAAGCGCGCACTGCTCTCCCGCGAAGGTCCGGTTCGTGCCTGGGTCAGCACCGAAACGCGCACGCGGGACGGCATGCCTGTCAGGCATCGCGACAATCTGACCGACATTCCGCTGGCAGGCGGCTGGTCCGCCCATTCGCTGATCTATGTGCCTACGCGCGAGGACATTACTTCCTCCATGGTGCTGATCGATCGAGGGGCGATAGTGGGGTACAGCTTCGACCAGCTGGCCGATTACGCCACCTTGTACGGCTTGGCGGATTTCGTTCCTGAAGCCGATTCCGAAACGCCATCGATCCAGCGCCTGTTTGCAACGGGACCGGAGTCCGCCCCCGAAGGCCTGACCGAATTCGATATGGCCTATCTCCGGCGTCTTTACTCCTCGATCCCCAACCTGCCGGCCCACACCCGGATCGAGGGGCTGGAGGGAGTGGCAAAGAGGCAATAGGCCTGCGCGACAATATGTTACGAATTTTCCTGATGTGCTGCCCGGACGGCTGAAGTAAAAGTCCCGGCAGCTGGAGGGTTCGTTTCGTCATGTGCAAATATTTGTCCGATCTTCGACTTGTGGCCGTGCTGGCGGGCGCGCTGGTCTGCGCACCCGCGAATGCGCAGGACGTTTCGTCCGCCACGGAAGCCGATGATGTGGAAGAGGCACTGCGTGATCCATCGCGCGTGCCGGACAGCGACGTCATCATCGTGGAGGGCGGCCGGCCCGAGGGCGTCACCCGCTCCGAAGTCCAGCGCCAGGCGCGCAGCATCGCCGTGACCGGCAATGTCTATGACCAGCCGCTGGCCCGTTTCGAGGACCGGCTTTGCCCTGGTATTTCCGGCCTGGCGGTAGAGCAGGCCTCGCTGATGATCGACCGGATCCGCGACAATGCCTATGACCTCGGCATACGCTTGCAGGATGATGGATGCGAGGCGAATTTCATCATCATGTTCACGCCCGATAGCCAGCAGGCCATGCGTGACATGATGGAACGGCAATATTGGCTGTTCGAATTCCACGACGCCGGTGCGAAGCGCGAGTTGCTCGAACCGGGTCCGGCACGTGTCTGGACCTGGACACAGCCGCATACGCGTGATGGCATGCCGGTTCCGCAGGCAAGAAATCGCGTCGACGTTCCCACGCTTTCCAGCTGGATGGCGCATTCGAAGATATACACCGCCGTGCGGCACGACATCACCTCTGTCATTGTGATGTTCGATACAGAGGCCGCGCGAGGCAAATCCCTGATCCAGCTGGCCGACTATGCGGTCATGCGTGGCCTTGCCCAGACACGGCCGAGCGAAGAGGGAGCGATGGATTCGATCCTGACCCTTTTCGACGATGAAGCACCACCGCAGCGCCTGACGCTGTTTGATCGCGCCTATCTGCGTTCGCTTTACGAATGGCTTCCGAACCTGCCCGCGATCACCAAGCTCACGGGTGTTAACCGCCAGCTTCGCATTCTCGACGAAGAGGCGGACGAGCGCGCGGCTGCCCAGCAGTAAGTTACCGGTTTCGCTTGCTCCTCTTGCCCCGCTCGCTACCATGCGATGTGGGATAGCGAGGGGAGGTTGAACGCGGATGTAATTGCTCTGGCGGCGCTGGTGTTCGTGGCGCTTGTCTTCCTGATCATGGGCGTGCGTGTGGTGAAGCAGGGCTTTGTCTACACCATCGAGCGTCTGGGAAAATATACCCTCGCGGCCGAACCCGGCCTGCACCTGATCATCCCCTTCATCGACCGCGTCGGCCAGAAGGTGAACATGATGGAGCAGGTGCTCGATATTCCCGGGCAGGAAATCATCACCGCCGATAACGGCATGGTCGGCGTCGATGCGGTGGTCTTCTTTCAGGTGCTCGATGCGGGCAAGGCGGCCTATGAGGTCTCCAGCCTCTACCAGGCGATCATGGCGCTCACGACCACCAACCTGCGCACAGTGATGGGTTCGATGGACCTCGACGAAACACTGTCCAAGCGTGACGAGATCAATGCCCGCCTGCTCGCCGTGGTCGATCACGCCACGTCGCCCTGGGGCGTCAAGATCACCCGTGTGGAGATCAAGGATATCCGCCCGCCGCATGATATCTCCGAAGCCATGGCGCGGCAGATGAAGGCAGAGCGCCTCAAGCGAGCCGAAATCCTCGAGGCGGAGGGTGACCGCGCCTCGCAGATCTTGCGTGCCGAGGGCGAGAAGCAATCTGCCATCCTCGAGTCCGAAGGTCGCAAGGAAGCTGCCTTCCGCGATGCCGAAGCGCGCGAACGCTCGGCTGAGGCAGAGGCGCGCGCGACGCGGATGGTCTCTGACGCCATTGCCCAATCGGGCAGCCAGGCGATCAACTATTTCGTGGCGCAGGAATATACCAAGGCAGTGGCGAAATTCGCCGACAGCCCCAATGCCAAGACTATCCTTTTCCCGGTTGAGGCAACGCAGCTCATCGGCACGCTGGGAGGCATTGGCGAACTGGCGAAGGAGGCACTGAGGGGCAGCGATGGCGACACTCCGCCACCTGCGCCGCGCAGGCCCACAGTTCCCCCGGCAGGACGCGGATGATGGAAAACCTGTCGGAATTCGATCCACACTGGTTCTGGCTGGCGCTGGGCCTGCTGCTTGGCGCCGCGGAAATGCTGGTGCCGGGCGTCTTCCTGATCTGGCTGTCGGGCGCTGCGCTCGCCACAGGTGTGCTGGTCTTCCTCATACCCATCGGGGTACCGCTGCAGGTGCTGGTTTTCGCCGTCCTTTCGATCGTCGCTGTCTTCAGCGGGAAGAACTACTTGCGCGACAATCCCATCGAAGCTGCCGATCCCGACATGAACAAGCGCGGCGCACGCATGCGCGGCCTGACGGGCAAGGTGACACAGGCGATCGAAGACGGATCGGGCCGCGTCCATATCGGTGACAGCGAATGGATCGCCAAGGGCCCTGACGCACCGGTCGGCACCCGCGTACGGGTTGTCGATGCAGATGGTGCTGCGCTGGTCGTGGAACTGATCGCCTAGGCGCTTTCGACCGTGAAGCGACCGTGCTTGCGGTACCGCACCATCCACTTGTCGAGGAACAGTGACAGCGGCTTGGGCGCAATGCCCAGCCTGTCGATGCCCGGCAGATTGCCGCTGGCGGTGCTGCCTGCCTTGAGCAATCGCCACTGGTCCGGGTTCATCGGCGTCAGGGGTAGAGCGGCAAAGATCGCGCTCAATGCATCGGGCACGGGGATCATGCCGCGGTGGCGGCCTTCTGCGGCGGCGATCTGCTGGTGCAGTTCCATCATGGTGACCACCTCGGGTCCGGCAAGCTCGTAAGTCTTGCCGCCATGCGTGGCAGGATCGGCCAGCGCATTGGCAACTGCCTGCGCCACATCGTCCACCCAGACGGGCTGCAGCTTTGCTTCGGGGCCGAATACCGGCAGCACCGGCATGGCAGCGATCAGTCCGGCGAACATGTTGATGAAATTGTCACCTTGGCCGAACACGACCGACGGGCGCAGCACTGTCGCCTTGGGGAAGGCTTCCAGCAGCAGGTTTTCTCCCAGTCCCTTGGTGCTGGCATAGCCGCTTTCGCTCCCGGCATCGGCACCGATGGCGGATAAATAGACGAATGCCGCGGCGCCTTCGCGGGCGGCAGCCTTTGCCGCCACCTGCGCACCGGTAGCCTGCAGCGCCTTCTGGTCCTTGCCGAATGTGCCGACCAGATAGACCACCGCATCCGCGCCCTTCACGCAGGCTTCCACGCTGGCGGCATTCCTCACATCGCAGCGCGCGAATTGCAGCTGGCCCAGATTGGCCAGCGGCTTGAGCTTCAGCGCCTTTTCGGGCCTTCGCCCGGCGATGCGGAGCCGGGCCCCGCGTTCCAGCAGGTCCTGCGCCACATGCGTGCCGACAAAGCCATTGCCGCCAATCAGCACCACCAGCCTGTTTTCCAGCGAATTGCCCAATGTCATGTTTCCGGTCCGTCGAGATTAGTCTGTATCCTGTAAGGCCCATTGCACATCCAACCGCGGGCGGGCAATGGCCAATACCATCAGGCGGACAGTCGGCGGCGGCCAGGAAAATAAGCTGTGCCCGTGCGTTTCTCGCGTTGACAAGCATGCCCCCTGTTCGCTAGTGGCCCGCGCCTACCAAGCGGCAAGGACACAGACGACCTCGCCGCCCGGGTGCCCAGATGGCGGAATTGGTAGACGCACCGTCTTCAGGTGGCGGCGCTCGCAAGGGCGTGGAGGTTCGAGTCCTCTTCTGGGCACCATTTACTCATCCCCCGACGTAGCTAAGAGCCTCGCCTAAATGGCGAAAGTCTGCCATATTCAAGCACGTAATGTGGCGGAGTGCGTCTTGATGTGTCTGGGTGATCCAACGATTCTTTGTATAGATTTGTGTATGCATCTGCGGCTGGGGTCGTTCTTATATACACACTCATCCCGAGGGGGAGGGCAGTCGTGGCTTTGAACGACGCTGCAATCCGGGCCTTGAAGCCCAAGGATCGAG
>JAHEBH010000078.1 GCA_024642335.1 Erythrobacter sp. | reverse complement strand
GACATCGGGATCAGGAACTGCGCCTGCAGGTTAGTCTCGAAGGTGATCGGCGCCACACCCAGGAATGTGGTGATGGCTGTCAGGATGATCGGGCGGAAACGCGATTTGGCCGCATCGATGATCGCCTCTTCCGGCCGCATGCCATTGTCGAGATTCTCGTTCATGAAATCGATCAACACAAGTCCGCCATTCACCACCACACCCGAGAGGGCGATGACGCCGAACATCGACACGATGCCCAGCGGGATGCCCAGCAACAGGTGACCGATCAACGCGCCGATCATGCCGAAGGGGATCGCCGTCATGATGATCATGGGCTGGACATAGGACCGGAAGGGAATGGCGAGCAGGGCATAGATACCCGCCAATGCCAGCAGGAAGGAGGTCCCGATATCGCCGAACGTATCCTGCTGCTCTTCCTGCTCCCCGCCAAAAGCGTAGGTCAGGCCCGGGAAGTCCGCGAGGATCGGCGGCATAACCTCCGCCTCGATCAAATCGGCGGCTTCCTGGCTGGTGATCACATCGGTGTCGAGATCGGCGGTTACGGTCTGGATGCGGAAGCCGTCCTCGCGGTGGATGGCCGATGGCGCGCTGGTTATGGAGATATTGGCCAGGCTCGACAAAGGAACCTGCCCGCCGGGCACACGGACGCGGTAATTGCCGATATCGGGCACGGAATCACGCTGTTCCTCCGGCAGGCGGACATAGACGCGCACGTCTTCCCGCCCGCGCTGGACACGCACGGCCTCTGCCCCGAAAAAGGCAGCGCGCACCTGACCCGCCAGATCCTGCAGGGTAATGCCCAAGGTACGGGCGGAAGGCTTCAGGCTCAGGTCCACCTGCCGCACGCCCTCATCCTGGTCACTTTCAATGTCAAAGACACCGGATACCCGGGCCAACGCCGCCATCAGGCGCGCTGCGGACTGGTCCAGCACATCCTCATCGGGGTGCGACAGCCGCAGGTTGATCGGATCGCCTGCCGAGATCAGCGCCGAACTGATGGAGAAGGAACGTACGCCATGCAGCTCGCCCATTTCCTCGCGCCAGACCTGCTCGAAGTCCGCGGCAGAAAAATCCCGTTCCCCTGCACCCACGAATGCAAATTGTATATTTGCGACATTGGGCTGGATCGTATCATCACCCCCGAGCGGGCTCTGCCTCGCCTGGATCAGGCCGATCGTGGTGTAGGCCGATTCAAGGTAGGAAGTGCCTTCGGGCGCATCGGCATCGAAGCGTTCCACCGCGCGATTGCCCGCTGACTCGATCAGTTCGGCCAACACGGCAGTCCGCTCAACCGTCGTGCCGGTGGGCATTTCCAGATTGGCGGAAATCACCTCCGCCTCGATCTCGGGGAAGAATTCGGTCTTGATGATCCCGCCGGGAACCATGGCGATCATCACGACCAGGAAGGCCAGGGCACCGGAAATCACCAGGTAGGGCATCGAGACTGCAAGATGCAGCCCCCGATCGAGCGGACCGTCGATGAATGCCTGGAGCCGTTTGTCGAAGCCCTTCTGCACGGTTTCGAAAGCCTGCAGGACGCGATTGCTCGCATGCGTGCCGGCAGCAGGCAGGTGGCTCAGGTGATAGGGCAGGATGAACAGCGCCTCCACCAGCGACAGGCCGAGCACGGCGATCACCACCAGGGGAATATCGGCCAGTGCCTTGCCGATTGTGCCACCAACCGCCAGCAGCGGTGAAAATGCGACAATCGTTGTCGCCACGGCAAAGATGACGGGCACAACCACGCGCTGTGTGCCCGCAATCGAAGCGCCAACGCCGCTTCTGCCACGCTCGCGTTCGGCATAGACATTCTCGCCCACCACCACGGCATCATCTACCACCAGGCCCAGGGCGATAATGAAGCCGAACAGCGACATCATGTTGATGGAGGATCCCATCAATTCGGTCACATAGACCGCACCGATAAAGGTCGAGCCGATGCCCGCCGCGGTCCAGAATGCCAGGCGGACATCGAGGAACAGAGTCAATGCCGCCAGCACCAGCAAGAGGCCGACCGCTGCGTTCTTGAGCAGCATGGAAAGGCGATCATTGAACAGTTCGGAACTGTCGTTCCAGATGGCGTATTCTACACCCGGCGGCAGGATGCCGCCGGCCTTCGTTTCCATGAAGTCGCGCGCCGCTTCGGCCACATCGAGCACGCGCTCGTCATTGGTGCGATAGACGTCCACGAATGCCACGGGCTTGCCGTTGAAGCGCGCGATCAGGTCCGCGTCCTCGAAACCATCGGTAATGGTGGCGATATCACCCAGCCGCAGGATCGTGCCATCAGGCCGGGTGCGGATGACGATATTCTCGAAATCGTGCTGTGTGTAGTTCTGCCCCACGGTGCGCACGCGCACCTGTTCCTTGTCCGTTTCGATCGAACCGGCAGGACTATCGAGGCTGCTCTGCGAAATGATGCGCGAGATGTCGGTGAGCGAGAGGCCAAGCGCCTGCAGGCGTTCCTGCGGCACGTCGATGAATATCTGGTAGTCGCGGACCGTGCTGGTATTCGCGTAGCTGATGTCGGGCAGCGCTCCCAGCCCATCCTCCACAGCATAGGCGGTTTCCTTCAGGGTCCGTTCCGACACATCGCCGAACAGGGCCACGCGCATCACGCTTTGCCGAGAAGTCGCTTCCCTGACATCGGGCTCTTCCGCATCGACGGGAAAGGTCTGGATCTGGTCGACCTCGCTCTTCACATCGTCGAGCGCGCGATCGACATCGGTGCCCAATTCCAGTTCCACCTGAACGGAGCCCACGCCTTCCGACGCGGTGCCGACGACCTTCTTCACCCCTTCAATGGATTGGACCGCCTCCTCCACCTTCTGGACGATGGATTCCTCCACCTCTTCCGGCGTGGCGCCGGGATAGACGACCGAGACGCTGATCATGTCCATGCTGGTCTCGGGAAAGACCTCCTGCACGATGGAATTATATGAAACGTATCCCGCCATGATCATGAACAGCATGAGCAGGTTTGCGGCCACGCCGTTGCGTGCCATGAAGGCGATCGCACCCTTGCGGTCGCGCGCCTTATCGGCAGGGCGACCGAAACGGTCGAGCGGCTCGCCGTCCTCTCTCATCGGCGGGTTGTCGAGATGCGGCGTGTCACTCACCCGCGCGATCTCCCGCCGCGCTCTCGCTGCGCAGTTCCATGCCGTCTACCGGTGTGCGCAGATTGCTGGTGACGACATGGCCGCCTAGCCCCAGACCCTCGCCCGAAACATGGGCCATGCGGTCGGTGCGCTGGATCACGCGTACCGGCACGATCCGCAATTTGCCCTGTGCCAACAGCCAGACATGGTCGCCCTCGCGCAATGCATCGAGCGGCACCGCAGCATAGGGTTCGCCCGCCACGCCGGCGATGGTGGCATTGACGAAACTTCCCAGCAGCAGCGGAGGAACCTGCCCGGCCTCCCCGTCACCCACCATCGCCCCGCCTCGCATGGGATTGGCGACGCGCAGGAACACGTCAATCGTCCGCGTTTCGGCGTCGAGAATGGCATCGGCCCGGTCGACCACGGCATCCCAGCGCCATGTCGCGCCCGTAAACTCCATTTCGACACTGGCAGGAGTTGCTCCACCTCCTGCTGCAAACAGCGTCGGCACAAGTCCGGCTTCGTCTTCAGTCAACGAAACGCGTACCTCGAAGGTGTTGCTGGCAACGACAGAACCGAGCGCCTGCCCCGGCTGCACCAGCGTGCCGACAGATATGCTCTCGCTGCGCACCAGGCCGCTGAATGGTGCGCGGACTTCTGTGCGGGACAGTGCAAGTTCGGCATCGGCCAGTTGCGCCAGGGCCCGGTCGCGCGCCGCTTCGGCAGATCGCAACTGCGGCTCGCGCGTGGCGAGCATATTGGGTTCGGCGGAGGTGAATGCTGGTGCCAGACCGGATCCAAGCTCGCTTGGCGGCAAGATACGCGCTTGCGCATCGTTGGCCCCGCCCCGCACGCCCTCGCGATTGGCAAAACGCTGCAATTCGCGCGCGGCGATGGCCATTTCTTCCTGCGCCTGCAGCACGGCCACTTCCTGCGCCGCGACATCGGCCTGCGCACTGCGGACACGATTGCGATAGTCGCTAGCATCGATGCGGAACAGCACCTCGCCCTCGCGCACCATGCCGCCCTCGCGGAAGGAGGGGCTGACATAGGTGATACGGCCGGAAACTTCCGCGCCCAGCGTCACTTCCTCGCGCGCCTGCACCGTGCCGCTGCCCAAGACCTGGAGCGGGCCGGATTCAACGGTGAATGGCGCGGTTTCGACCAGCGGTACGCTGGCCACCACTTCCTGCTCCTCCGGTTCGGGACGCAGGGCGATCATGGCAAAGGCGATGACGGCGGCGATCACCAGCAGCCCAATGGACCATTTGACCTGACGGCTCATTGCATTGTCCCTTCATTCTCCCAGTCGCCGCCCAGGGCGCGGTGGAGGCCCAGCCGTGCCAGCGCGACATCGCGTCCGGCGGCGGAAAGGCTGCTTTCGACCTGATATTGCGCCCTGAGGGCGTCGAGATAGGCGGTGTAATCGGCCACACCCGCCTGGTAGCGTTCGGCCTGCACATCGGCGTTGGCCAATGCTTCGTTCAACTGCGCATGGACCAGGCGGTAGCGTGTTCGCTGCTGCTCATACTCCACGCTCGCCAGCTCCACTTCGCGCCAGGCATTGAGCACGGCCTTGCCATAGGCGGCGGCCGCCTCGTCATAACTGGCCCGCGCCACGCGGATATTGGCGTTGATCCGCCCGCCATCGATAATCGGCGCGACCATATTCGCGCCCAGTTGCAGCAACCAGTTGCTGCCGAATTCAACCACGTCGCCGACCACCCCGCCCTGCGTTCCGGTGGAGGCGCTGAGCGAGAGGCGCGGGAAGCGTTCCGCCCGCCTTGCGCCGATCCGCAGCCGTGCAGCTTCGAGCCGCTCCCACGCCGCCGCCACATCGGGGCGCTGGGTCAGAAGCTCTGCCGGCAAGCCTGCGGGAATTGGTGCGAAAGTGAGGCGGGGCTGGAGCGGCCGGGAGAGCAGATGGTCCAGCCCATCTGGATATTCGGCAAGCAACAGCGCCAGCCGCCCCTCGGCTGCAGCAAGTGCGGTTTCGCGCTGCGGCAGGTTCGCCTCTGTCCCCCTCAGTTCCTGGCTGATCTGGTAGAGTTCGAAGCTCTGCGCCAGGCCGCGGCGATAACGTTCGTCGGTCCTCGCTTCACGATCCCGCAGCACATCCAGCGTGCGGCGCGTATTCTCGATCTGGAACCGTGCATCGACCATATCGAAGTAGGCGGAAATTACCTCGCCCACAGTTGTCAGACGCGCCGAACGATAATCCTGCTCCGCCGCCAGCGCGTCGGCCTGGGCGGCGCGGTAATCGTCACGCACCCTGCCGAACAGGTCAAGCTCGTAGGAAGCAGCCAGGCCCAGCGAGTAGGACTCGTTCGAAAGCCGGGTAGGTGCGAAGGGGAAGTTCGAGAAGGCCCCGCCCGACAGCGGCGTGTCCGAATAGCTCGCGCCCGCAGAGGCATCCAGGGAAGGCAGCAATCCGGCCCGCGAGACGCGCGCCTGCGCCGCAGCACGCTCGGCCCGTGCTGCTGCCTGGGCGATATCGAGATTGGCATCAAGCGCACCGTCCACCAGTTCATTGAGCACAGGGTCCTCGAATGCGGTCCACCATGCGGCGGGGCGATAATCGCCGGCAGCTTCAACGGCGCTGAAACTCTCGGGCATGGAGTTGACCACCCCGGGCACCTCCGCCTCCGGAGCCATCGAGACGCAACCGGCAAGCACCAGCAGGCTGGCAGCCGGCAAAGCAACCCTGCTTCTCATTGTCTGCCTCCCGCCAGCACAGCCCGCGCCGATTGTTCGAGCTGGTCGAGCAGCATGGCCTTGGTATCGCCATCGAGCTGCGCGGGTCCCAGCAGCAGCTCGAGCGAAGCACGCGCATGGCGCAGGGTAATCGCCATGCCGAAGATATAGACGGCCACCGCCTTCGCCTCATCCTTGGACAAATGCGGGCGCAACAGGCGGACCTGCGTCGCTAGGCCGAACATCATCGGCACCACCCGTTCGCGCATCATGTCCAGCACCGCGGGCGTGGGATCCTGCTGTTCGCGCCCGATGAAGAGCGCGAAATGCGCGCTGTCCTCTCCCAGCATGAATTCGCCCATACGGCGCAGCGAGGCGCAAATCGCGTCCATGCGTTCGGCATCGCTCACATCGGGCGCGGGCATGTCCGCCGCGCGCGGCGCGACATGGTTCTGCAGATGGTCGAATATATGTTCCGCAGCAGCGAGATAGAGCCCTTCCTTGCCGCCGAAGTGGTAGGTGATCGACGACATGGGGGTGCCCGCCGCAGCCGCAATCTCGCGCGTTCCGACCGCGTCAAAACCGCGCTTTCCGAATCTCTCGATCGCCGCATGGATGAGCTTGTTACGCATTGGGTCCATTCGCTATTCGTTCGATCGAACAGTATCAATAGAAAACTTTATGTCCAACCATGCACTGTCATTAATTGTCGCACGCGCCGGATCGCACTTGTGATGCATGGTGCTTTCGCGTTAGCGAGGTAGCCAGGGGATGAGAGAGGGGGGATTCAGGCTCATCATGCGTTTCAATTCATTGGCATTCGTCATTGCGGCAGGCGCCGGCCTGTCGCTCGCTTCGTGTACTTCGGGCAGTGACTATTTTGGTCCCGCCGCGGTTGATACGGCGCGCATGCTGGCGGCAGACGACAATGCCAGCATCGGCAACTGGATGAGCCACGGGCGAAACTGGGAAGAGGATCGCTTCAGCCCGCTCGACCAGATCAATGCCGACAACGTCAGCGGACTGGGCCTCGCCTGGTTCGACGACCTGGAGACAAAGCGCGGCGTGCAGGCCACCCCGCTGGTGATCGACGGCGTCCTCTATAACGAGAGCATCTACAACATCGTCACCGCCTATGATGCGGCGACGGGCGAGAAGCTGTGGACCTATGACCCCAAGGTCGGCCCGGAATGGGCGCGCCTTGCCTGTTGTGGCCCCTCCAGCCGCGGCATCGCCGCATGGAACGGCAAGCTCTATATCGGTGCGCTCGATGGCCGATTGATCGCCATTGACGCAGCGACGGGTGAAGAAGTCTGGACCACCCAGACCTTCAAGCGCGAAGGCCTGCTCAATGCCTATTCGATCACCGGCGCGCCGCGCGTCTATGACGGCAAGGTGGTGATCGGCAATGGCGGTGCGGACTATGGCGTGCGCGGCTTCGTCTCCGCCTATGATGCCGAAACCGGCGAACAGGAATGGAAGTTCTGGATCGTACCCGGCAATCCGGCCGATGGACCCGACGGCGATGCCTCGGACAGCGCGATGGAAATCGCCCTGCCCACATGGTCAGGCAATTGGTGGGAATATGGTGGCGGCGGCGCGGCGTGGGACAGCTTCGCCTATGATCCCGAGCTCAACCTCGTCTACATCGGCACGGGCAATGGCTCGCCGCATATGTGGTCCATCCGCAGCGACAGCAAGGGCGACAACCTCTTCCTCTGTTCGATCGTCGCCGTCGATGCCGACAGCGGCGAGTACAAGTGGCACTACCAGATGGTGCCCGAGGAAGACTGGGATTATACCTGCACCCAGCCGATGACGCTGACGGACCTCGAAATCGACGGTCGCAAGCGCCAGGTCATCATGCAGGCGCCCAAGAACGGCTTTTTCTATGTGATCGACCGGGCAACGGGCGAGCTTATTTCGGGCGAGAACTATCTCTCGATGAACACCTGGGCGAGCCATATTGACCCACAGACCGGACGCCCAGTGTTGCAGCCGGGCGCGCACAACACCACCACGCCGCACATGATGCTGCCCAGCTGGCTTGCCGGGCACACCTGGCATCCGATGAGCTACAGTCCGCTGACGGGCCTCGTCTATCTCTCGGCGCAGGAACAGGGCGATATCTATTCCGCCCTGCCCAAAGAGGAATTCAGGTTCAACTATCACCGTTCCAATTCCGGGCAGCAACGCGGCAACATGCCAGAACTGCGCGCGCAACTGATGGAAGAAGTGCGGGCGACCGAGAAGGGCTATCTCCTCGCATGGAATCCGGTGACGCAGACCGAGGCCTGGCGCGTGGAATATCCGCATCCCGGATCCGGCGGCACGCTGGCAACGGCGGGCAATCTCGTGATCCAGGGCACGATCAACAAGACGTTGGCCATCTATCGCGCCGACAATGGCGCGAAATTGTGGGAGATGGATATTGACCAGGCGCCCGTCGCCGGGGCGATCACCTATATGGCGGGTGGCATGCAATATATCGCCATCAATGCCGGTTGGGGCGGAT